>NZ_JBRJGR010000005.1:0-280256 GCF_053628595.1 Roseovarius sp. MBR-154 | reverse complement strand
GCGCCGACGACAAGATCGAGGCGATGAAATCCGCCGGCATCACCGTCGCCGACAGCCCCGCAGGCCTCGGCGAGGCCGTGCTCAAGGCAATCGGCTGATGCCCACCGGCCGGGCGGGCCAAAACGCCGCGTACAAGCGGCGTCCAAGCGGTTTGCATACCGCTTGGGAAGGCTTATGCAAATGCCTTCCCCGCCCGGCCACAACCCGCCACACGAAGCTGCGCGACAGGGGCCCGGCAGACGGGCCTCTTTCCCGAGGCTTCATCGCGACCGGTCGGGAGGACCACAAATGACGGACCAGAGTCCTAATGATCTTTTCCACGCTTCCAGCTTCATGCAGGGGCACAATGCCGAGTATCTCGAGCAGCTTTACGCCCGATATGCCAGCGATCCGAATGCCGTGGACGAGGCCTGGCGCGGCTTTTTCGACGCGCTTGGCGACGGCGATGACGATGTCCGCGCCGAGGCCGCAGGCCCCTCCTGGGCGCGCGCCGACTGGCCGCCGATGCCCTCGGATGATCTCACCGCCGCGCTGACCGGCGAATGGCCCGCCGAGGCCGAAGGCCGCGACGCGGGCAAGAAGATCGCCGCCAAGGCCGCCGAAAAGGGCGTGAACCTCAGTGACGACGACATCAAGCGCGCGGTGCTCGATTCCGTCCGCGCGCTGATGCTCATTCGCGCCTACCGCATCCGTGGCCACCTGATCGCAGAGCTTGACCCGCTCGGCCTGCGCGATCACGGCCACCGCCCGGAGCTTGACCCGAAATCCTACGGCTTCACCGAGACCGACATGGACCGGCCCATTTTCATCGACAACGTGCTGGGCCTTGAGGTGGCGAGCCTGCGCGAGATCCTCGCCATCGTCAAACGCACCTATTGCGGCACCTTCGCGCTGCAATACATGCACATCTCCGACCCCGAGCAATCGTCGTGGCTCAAGGAGCGGATCGAGGGCTATGACAAGGAAATCAGCTTTACCCGCAACGGGCGCAAGGCGATCCTCAACAAGCTGGTGGAGGCCGAGGGCTTCGAGAAATACCTGCATGTGAAATACATGGGCACCAAGCGCTTTGGGCTGGATGGCGGCGAGAGCCTCATTCCGGCGATGGAGCAGATCATCAAGCGCGGCGGCAATCTCGGCATCGAGGAAATCGTGATCGGCATGCCCCACCGGGGCCGCCTGTCGGTGCTGGCCAACGTGATGGGCAAGCCCTACCGCGCCATTTTCAACGAGTTTCAGGGCGGCAGCTTCAAGCCCGACGAGGTCGACGGCTCGGGCGACGTGAAATACCATCTCGGGGCCTCTTCGGACCGCGAATTCGACGGCAACAAGGTGCACCTGTCGCTGACCGCCAACCCCAGCCACCTCGAGGCCGTGAACCCCGTCGTTCTGGGCAAGGTCCGCGCCAAGCAGGATCAATTGGGCGACACCGAGCGGGTGAAGGTCATGGGCATCCTGCTGCATGGCGACGCCGCCTTTGCCGGGCAGGGTGTGGTGGCCGAGGGCTTTGGTCTGTCGGGCCTCAAGGGGCACAAGACCGGCGGCACCATGCATATCGTGGTCAACAACCAGATCGGCTTTACCACCGCGCCGCATTTCAGCCGCTCCTCGCCCTATCCGACCGATATCGCGCTGATGGTCGAGGCGCCGATTTTCCACGTCAACGGCGACGATCCCGAGGCCGTGGTGCACGCCGCCAAGGTGGCCACCGAATTCCGCCAGAAGTTCCACAAGGACGTGGTGATCGACATCATCTGCTATCGCCGCTTCGGCCATAACGAGGGGGACGAGCCGATGTTCACCAATCCCCTGATGTATAAAAAGATCAAGCAGCAGAAGACGACGCTCGCGCTCTATACCGAGCGGCTGGTCAAGGACGGTCTCATCCCCGAGGGCGAGATCGAGGACATGAAGGCCGCGTTTCAGGCGCATCTTGCCGACGAGTTCGAGGCCGGCAAGGACTACCGCCCCAACAAGGCCGACTGGCTCGACGGCAAATGGTCCCATCTCGACCGCAAGGACGAGGATTACCAGCGCGGCGAGACCGCGATCACGCCCGAGACCATGGCCGAGGTGGGCCGCGCGCTGACGCTCCCGCCCGAAAACTTTACCCTGCACAAGACCGTCTCGCGCCTGCTCGAGACCAAGGCCGAGATGTTCAAATCCGGCACCGGCTTTGATTGGGCCACTGCCGAGGCCCTGGCCTTCGGCTCGCTGCTCACCGAGGGCTACCCGGTGCGTCTCTCGGGGCAGGACAGCACGCGCGGCACCTTCAGCCAGCGCCATTCCGCCCTGATCAATCAGGATGACGAGGAGCGCTATTACCCGCTCAACCACATCCGCGAGGGGCAGGCGCAATACGAGGCCATCGACTCGATGCTCTCGGAATACGCCGTGCTCGGGTTTGAGTATGGCTTCAGCCTCGCAGAGCCCAACGCCCTCACCCTGTGGGAGGCACAGTTCGGCGATTTCGCCAACGGCGCGCAGATCATGTTCGACCAGTTCATCTCCTCGGGCGAAAGCAAATGGCTGCGCATGTCGGGCCTCGTCTGCCTTCTGCCGCATGGCTACGAGGGCCAGGGCCCGGAACACTCCTCGGCGCGTCTGGAACGGTTCCTCACGATGTGCGGCGGCGACAACTGGATCGTGGCGAACTGCACCACGCCCGCCAACTACTTCCACATCCTGCGCCGCCAGTTGCACCGCACCTTCCGCAAGCCGCTCATCCTGATGACGCCGAAATCGCTCTTGCGGCACAAGATGGCGGTGTCGAAGACCGAGGAATTCACCACCGGCTCCTCCTTCCACCGGGTGCTGTGGGACGATGCACAATATGGCAATTCCGACACCGAACTGGCCCCCGACAAGCAGATCAAGCGCGTCGTGATGTGCTCCGGCAAGGTCTATTTCGACCTGCTCGAGGAACGCGACAAGCGCGGCATCACCGATGTCTACCTGATGCGGATCGAACAGTTCTACCCGTTCCCGGCCATGTCCATGGTCAAGGAGCTGGAGCGCTTCAAGGGCGCGGAAATGGTCTGGTGTCAGGAAGAGCCCAAGAACCAGGGCGCCTGGTCCTTCATCGAGCCGAATGTCGAATGGGTGCTCACGCGCATCAAGGCCAAGCACAAGCGGCCCGTTTACGCAGGCCGCCCCGCCGCCGCCTCGCCCGCCACGGGCCTGGCCAAGCAGCACAAAGACCAACAAGAGGCGCTGGTGGATGCCGCGCTGACCATCGAAGGGAAATAAGTGATGAGCACCGAAGTTCGTGTCCCCACCCTTGGCGAATCCGTCTCCGAGGCGACCGTGGCCACATGGTTCAAGAAGCCCGGCGATCCCGTCGCCGCGGATGAGATGCTGTGCGAGCTGGAAACCGACAAGGTGACCGTCGAGGTGCCCAGCCCCGCCGCGGGCACCATGGGCGAGATCGTCGCCGCCGAGGGCGAGACCGTGGGCGTCGATGCGCTCCTCGCCACCATCACCGAGGGCGACGCCAAATCCGCCCCCGCCAAGGACGACAAGAAGACCAAGGACGACAAACCCAAGACCGCGCAGGCCGCCTCGGGCAGCAATGGCGACAAGGGCAACACCGACGTGATGGTCCCGACGCTTGGCGAATCCGTGTCCGAGGCGACCGTCTCGACATGGTTCAAGAAGGTCGGCGACAGCGTCTCGCAGGACGAGATGCTGTGCGAACTCGAGACCGACAAGGTCTCGGTCGAGGTGCCCGCCCCCGCCGCAGGCACGCTCTGCGAAATCCTCGCGCAAGAGGGCGACACCGTGCAGGCCGGTGGCAAGCTCGCCATCCTCTCCGGTTCAGCCGATGGCACGATCGAGCCGCAGACCCGCCCCGAGCCGTCGGATGAGGCCAGCGACGACACGCCCGCCGCCTCCGGCAAGGATGTCGAAGATGCGCCCTCGGCGAAAAAGGCGATGGCCGAAAAGGGTGTCAGCCGCGATCAGGTGCAGGGCTCGGGCCGCGATGGCCGCGTGATGAAGGAGGACGTGGCACGCGCCGCCGCCGCCGCCACGCAGGCCCCCGCCGCCGCCGCCACCCCGGCACAGGCGCCGCGCGCGCCCAGCCCGGCCGAGGATGCCGAGCGCGAGGAACGGGTCAAGATGACCCGCCTGCGCCAGACCATCGCCCGCCGCCTCAAGGACAGCCAGAACACGGCGGCCATGCTCACCACCTATAACGAGGTGGACATGACCGAGGTCATGGCGCTGCGCAATGAATACAAGGACGAGTTCAACAAGAAGCACGGCGTGAAACTGGGCTTCATGTCCTTCTTCACCAAGGCCTGCTGCCATGCGCTGAAAGAGGTGCCCGAGGTCAATGCCGAGATTGACGGCACCGACATCGTCTACAAGAACTTCGTCCATATGGGCATCGCGGCGGGCACGCCCACCGGCCTTGTCGTGCCGGTGATCCGCGACGTGGATCAGATGAGCTTTGCCGCCATCGAAAAGGCCATCGCCGAAAAAGGCGCCCGCGCCCGCGACGGCAAGCTCTCCATGGCCGAGATGCAGGACGGCACGTTCACCATCTCCAACGGCGGCGTCTACGGCTCGCTGATGTCCTCACCGATCCTCAACCCGCCGCAATCGGGCATCCTCGGCATGCACAAGATCCAGCAGCGCCCGATGGTCGTCAACGGCGAGATCAAGGCCCGCCCGATGATGTATCTGGCCCTCAGCTACGATCACCGCATCGTCGACGGCAAGGGTGCCGTGACGTTCTTGGTGCGCGTCAAAGAGGCGCTGGAAGACCCGCGCCGGTTGCTGATGGATCTGTGAGCGATCCGGATTACGAATGGGACGCCGCCAAGGCCACGCAAAACATGGCCAAACACGGCGTCCCGTTCGAGACGGTCACCGGGTTCGACTGGCGCACGGCGATCGAGGCCGAGGACACGCGCTATGACTATGGCGAGACACGGATGCAGGCTCTTGGCAAGATCGACGGCAGATACCACGTTCTTGTCTACGCTTGGCGTGGCGACCGTATCCGCGTAATCTCGCTGCGCAAGGCCAACCGGAGGGAACTACCATGAGCATACGTCCCAAGCCGCCCGAAGGCTTTGACGAGAACCCGCCCCTCGACGCGGATTTCTTCGCCCGCGCCCGCCCCGCCGCCCCCGGCGAAGCCGCCCGCCTGCGCGCGGTGCTGGAACGCATCGTGAAGGCACATGAAGAGGGTCGCCCCGTGGATGACGCGATTGCGCAGGCGCGAAAGGCGCTGACGGGGGCGGAGTGAAGTTTTCGGGAAACCCTTCACGCAGAGAGGGCAAGCCCGAGCTCGAGGATGGCCTTATTCCGCGGAGTACGTGAATTGGATTTCTTAGCTCTCCTCACGGCATTTGGTGTAGGGTCAATAGTAACTGCCATCATTCAATTCTGGCTGTCTGCTCGTGCCACAGAGAAGCAACGTATGTACGATGAACGGAAAGAAGCTTACGTCGGCCTCCTTCACTCTTGGAAGGAATACGAAAGCAAAGAACCGAGTGATGAAGGTGCCTTCGAAATAGGGCATTGGTTGCTTCGTGCACAATTGGTCGCGCCTAAGCCCACGTTGCTTCACCTCAATAGGTGGGAAGAAACCCCCGTTGGTAGCCAAGAACGCATTGAAGCGACGAGGGCTCTCAAATCCGCCATGCGGAAAGACTTATGTTCGTTTTAGTCGATATGGATCACATGACCCCCGAACTCACCGCCCTCACCCTCGCCGCGCTCCTGCAGGTCGTCCAATACCTGCTCTACGCGGTCCCGGCCAATCTCGAACTTGGCCCCGGCTACACCATGTCCGCCCGCGACCGCGAGCCGTCGAAACAGATGTCCGACGGCACCGCCCGACTGGGCCGGGCGCTGAACAACCATTTCGAGGGGCTGATCCTCTTCACCATCGCCTGCGTCACCATCACGCTCTCTGATCAGTCAACCCCCGTCACCGCCGCTTGCGCGTATACCTACCTCGCCGCCCGCGTGGTCTATATCCCGGCCTATTACCTCGGCCTGCGCCCGTGGCGCTCGCTGATCTGGGCGGTTGGCTTTCTCGCCACCCTGCTCATGCTCTTGGCGGCGCTCGTCTGATGCTTCATCTTGCCAAAAATATTCCGGGGGAATTGGCCGCAGGCCAAGGGGGCAGCGCCCCCAAACCCCACCGACGCAATACCGACAGAATACCGACGCGATACCGACGCGCAAAAACGAAAGGACTCTGACCCATGGCATCCTATGACGTGATCATCATCGGCTCCGGCCCCGGCGGCTATGTCTGCGCCATCCGCTGCGCCCAGCTGGGCCTGAAAACCGCCGTGGTCGAGGGCCGCGATACCTTGGGCGGCACCTGCCTCAACGTCGGCTGCATCCCCTCCAAGGCGCTCTTGCACGCCAGCCACATGCTGCACGAGGCCGAGCACAATTTCGCCAAGATGGGCCTCAAGGGCAAGTCGCCTTCGGTCGACTGGAAACAGATGCTCGCCTACAAGGATGACGTCATCGGCCAGAACACCAACGGCATCGAATTTCTGTTCAAGAAGAACAAGATAGACTGGCTCAAGGGCTGGGGCTCGATCCCCGAGGCGGGCCGCGTCAAGGTCGGTGACGAGACCTTTGATGCCAAGAATATCATCATCGCCTCGGGCTCCGAACCCTCCAGCCTGCCGGGCGTCGAGATCGACGAAAAGGTGGTCGTCACCTCCACCGGCGCGCTGGAATTGCCCAAGGTGCCCAAGACCATGGTGGTGATCGGCGCAGGCGTCATCGGGCTCGAGATGGGCTCGGTCTATGCCCGTCTGGGTGCGGACGTGACAGTGGTCGAATATCTCGACGCGATCACCCCCGGCATGGATGGCGAGGTTCAAAAGAGCTTCCAGAAAATCCTGAAAAAACAGGGTATTAAATTCATCATGGGCGCCGCCGTGCAATCCGTCGACGCGCTCAAGACCAAGGCCAAGGTCAACTACAAACTGCGCAAGGATGACAGCGAACACCAGCTTGACGCCGATGTGGTGCTCGTCGCCACCGGCCGCAAACCCTATGTCGATGGCCTCGGCCTCGACAGCTTGGGTGTCGAGAGAACAGAGCGCGGCCAGATCAAGACCGACGACCACTGGCAGACCTCGGTCAAGGGTGTCTACGCCATCGGCGACGCCATCGAAGGTCCCATGCTCGCACACAAGGCCGAGGATGAGGGCATGGCCGTCGCCTGCGTGCTGGCGGGCCAGCATGGCCATGTGAACTATGGCGTCATCCCCGGCGTGATCTACACCCACCCCGAGGTCGCCAATGTCGGTGAGACCGAAGAAACCCTGAAAGATCAAGGACGTGCCTACAAGGTCGGC
The DNA here is from genome assembly GCF_053628595.1 of Roseovarius sp. MBR-154. NCBI lineage: Bacteria > Pseudomonadati > Pseudomonadota > Alphaproteobacteria > Rhodobacterales > Roseobacteraceae > Roseovarius > Roseovarius sp. MBR-154. The sequence goes on along the minus strand of NZ_JBRJGR010000005.1, from coordinate 272,913 downwards.
AAGTTCTCCTTCATGGGCAACGGACGCGCCAAGGCGAATTTCGCAGGCGACGGTTTCGTCAAGATCCTTGCCGACAAGGAGACCGACCGCATCCTCGGCGCGCATATCATCGGGCCGATGGCGGGCGATCTGATCCACGAGATCTGCGTCGCGATGGAATTCGGCGCGGCGGCCGAGGATCTGGCCCTCACCTGCCACGCGCACCCCACGTACTCCGAAGCGGTGCGCGAGGCCGCGCTCGCCTGCGGCGACGGCCCGATCCACAGCTGATCCGGCACGGCGGGGGCCTCCCCCGCCGCTACCCGTCAGGTCTTTGGCTTGTCGTCGTAATCGTCGCTCAGGATACGCCGCGCGTCGCCCTCGGGGTCGTCATACTGGTTGCTGCGCACCGTGTAGACAAAGGCCACGAGGCCGAGTCCGCCAAGGACGAGCGATATCGGGATCAGGTAGGTGAGGATATTCATCGCTTACCTCAATCTCAGGGCATTCAAAGACACCGTAATCGAACTGAGCGACATGGCCAAGGCCGCGATCAGCGGCGTCGCCAGCCCCGCCACCGCCAGCGGCACGGCGATGATGTTGTAGACTGTGGCGATGCGGAAATTCTCACGGATGCGTCGGGTGGCAGATTTGGCCGTCTCGCAGGCGGCCCCGATGGGCGAGAGGTCATTGCCCAGAAGCACGATATCCGAGGCCACCCGTGCGGCATCGAGCGCCGTGGCAGGCGAGATCGACACATGGGCGGCGGCCAAGGCGGCGGTATCGTTGAGCCCGTCGCCCACCATGAGCACATGCGCGCCCTCACCGCGCAGCGCCTCGATGCGGGCCGCCTTGTCGGCAGGAAGCGCCTCGGCCATCCACTGCGGGATACCCAGACGTTGCGCCAGCGCCTCGACCGCCGGGGTGGTGTCGCCCGACATCAGGATCACGCGCTTGCCCTGTGCGACCAGCGCCTGCACCGCCTCTTCTGCGCCGGGGCGTAGGGCGTCGGTGAAGGTCAGCGCCAGCGGGGCCGCCGCGCCGATTTTCAGATAGGTCGCGGTCTGTGCCAACCCCTCGGCCCCGGTCCAGCTTGCGCGGCCCAGCCGCACCTCCTTGCCTGCCGTCATCCCCTTGGTGCCATAGCCCGGCACCTCGGTCACCTCTGCCACCGCCGCCGCCGCATAGCCCGCCGCGCGCGCCGATTTGGTGATCGCCTGCGCCAGCGGATGCGAGGAGCCCTGCGCCAGCGCAAGCGCCGTCTCCACCGCCGCGCGCGGCAGGGCATCGAGATTGGTCAGATGCGGCGTGCCGGTGGTGAGCGTGCCGGTCTTGTCGAACACCACCGTATCCACCTGCGCCAGTCGCTCCAGCGCGGTCTCATGCTTGATCAGCATCCCCCGCCGAAATAGCCGCCCCGAGGCCGCCGTGGTGACCGCTGGCACCGCAAGGCCAAGCGCGCAGGGGCAGGTGATGATCAGGACGGCGGCGGCGATGTTGAGTGCCGTGCGCATGTCCCATGTATAGAGATACCAGCCGGCGAAGGCGAGCGCCGACAGGATATGCACCCCCGGCGCATAAAGCTTGGCCGCGCGGTCGGCGAGCGAGGTGTAGCGCGAACGCCCCGATTCCGCGATCGCCACCAGATCGGCCATCCGGTGCAAGGATGTCTCCGCCCCCACAGCACTCGCACGGATGGTCAGCGGGCCGGTCAGATTGACCTCGCCCGCACTGACCGCCTGCCCTTCGCCTGCAAAGACCGGGAGCGTCTCGCCGGTCAGCAGCGAGCGGTCGATCTCCGAGGTGCCGCTGACGATCTCGCCATCCACCGGCATCCGCCCACCGGGCCGCACGAGGATCAGATCGCCCACGGCCAGTTCGGCCACATTCACCACTTCTTCGACGCCGTCCCTCACCCGCGTCGCGCGCGGCACTTCGAGCGCGGTCAGTTCCTCCGCCGCCGAACGGGCAATTGCCCGCGTCCGGTGATCGAGATAGCGCCCGGCCAGCAGGAAGAACGTCAGCGCAAGCGCTGCGTCGAAATAGGCATGCTCGCCCGACAGCATCGTCTCCCACAGCGAGGTGACGATGGCCAGAACGATAGCCAGAACGATCGGCACATCCATGTTGAGCCGTCCGTTGCGCAGCGCGGCCCAGGCATTGCGAAAGAACGGCACGCCGGAAAAGGCAATCGCGGGCAACGTGATCGCCGCCGATATCCAGTGGAACATGTCGCGCGTCGCGTCCTCGGCCCCGGACCAGACCGAGACCGACAGGAGCATGACATTCATGCTGGCAAAGCCCGCCACCGCCAGCCGCATCAGCAGATCGCGGCCCGCGCGGTCCGTCGCCGTGGCATTGAGCGTGCCCGCATCGAGCTCATGCGCCTCGTATCCCAGCCCCTCTACAAGGGCGCGCATCTCCTCTGCCGTCACCTCGGGGGCGGCGTCGATGCTGGCGCGCTTGAGCGTCAGGTTGACACGCGCGGAATTGACCTGCGGATGATCGTTCAGCGCCCGCTCGATCTTGGAAATGCAGGCCGAGCAATGGATCGTCGGCAGCGACAGGGCGATCTGCGCATTGGGCAAATCGCGCGCCGCCAATGCCTCTGCCGCCGGGGCGGCGGAACAGGCCGGACAGGCCGACGGCGTGGGGCGCATGGGGACGGTCATACCCTAGTCCTTGTGCAGAACGACCCGCTGCTGAAAGAGCGTGCCAGCCTCGTCCCACGCCTTCATGCGGATGTTCCAGTTGCCATCGCCAAGCGCCACGGGGGCGACATAGGCGCTGCCATCAAAGCGAAACTCGGGCGTCTGGTCGTCCTGCACATGCGTGGCGCGCCCAACCGTCGCCTCCAGCCTTGCGACCTCGACAGGCTGCCCCGCCTCATCGCTGATCCCGAGGGTAAGCATGCCACCCTGATGATCCGCAGCGATGGTCCATCCCAGCCCTTCCTGCGCGGCCTTTCGGTCGTTGAATTCCTGGCTCGCGACATAGGAATTCTTGACCTCCAGCCCCGGAAAGGTGCGCACCGCCGAAAAGGCCAGCACCAGATTGACCCCGATGATGACCGAAAAGGCGGCGGCAAAGCCGATGAACACATGTTTGCCGGTGATCTGACGCTCGGCCATCAGTTGTCCTTCCCGTTGAAGATCGTGTCCTTGTAGGCGCGCTCGCCGTTCAGCGTGTCCTCGATCCAGAGCCGCACATCGGTGCGCTCTTCCTGCGCCGCCTCAGCCCCCGGAGGCGCGATCAGGTAGACCCGTTGCAGGCGCATCTCGTCGGCGGGCACGGTGATGGAACTATAGGGCGTGCCTTCGAGTTGCAGCCGCACCGCCGGATCACCCGTCACCGCGAGGTTGAAGCGCCGCTCCTCATGGTGCTTGTTGCGCAGCCGCACCTCATAGGTGTTGCGGATGGAGCCGTCCGACATTGTCACAAAGGTCGGGTTGCGCACGGGGGCCACGGTCATGTCGATATCCGACCGGATGAACAGCGCCACGACAAGACCGATCCCCACCAGCGACCACAGCGCGGTATAAAGTATCGTGCGGGGGCGGAACACGTGCTTCCAGATCGGTTTCGGAGCACCGCCCGCGCGCTCGGATTGCTCATCGGTAAAGGCCATGTAATCGATCAGCCCGCGCGGCTTGCCGATCTTTTCCATGATGTCGTCGCAGGCATCGATACAGAGCGCGCAGGTGATGCATTCCAGCTGCTGACCATCACGGATGTCGATCCCCACCGGGCAGACATTGACACAGGCCATGCAGTCTATGCAATCGCCCTGCCCGGCCCCGGCCCTGACCTCTTCGGAGTTCTTGCGCGGCTCGCCGCGCCATTCGCGGTAGCCGACGGTCAGCGTGTCCTCATCCATCATCGCGGCCTGAATGCGCGGCCAGGGGCAGGCATAGATACAGATCTGCTCGCGCGCGAACCCGCCGAAGAAAAACGTGGTGCCGGTCAGGACCGCAATTGTCGTATAGGCGATGGGATGGGCGTTCAGCGTGAAGAGATCGACCAGCAGCGTCGGCGCATCGGTAAAGTAGAACACCCACGCCCCGCCCGTGGCCACCGCGATCAGGAGCCACGTGATCCACTTGGTCAGCCGCAGCCGCACCTTGCGCATATCCAGCTTCTTTTGCCTGTGCAGGCGCAGCCGGGCGTTGCGATCCCCCTCGATCCAGCGTTCCACCAGAATGAACAGATCTGTCCACACCGTCTGCGGACAGGCATAGCCGCACCACACCCGGCCCAGGGCCGAGGTGAACAGAAAAAGCCCCAGCCCGGCCATCACCAGCAGCCCGGCCACGAAATAGAATTCATGCGGCCAGATCTCGATCCAGAAGAAGAAGAACCGCCGCTCGGCCAGATCGAGCAACACCGCCTGATCCGGCAGGCTTGGCCCCCGGTCCCAGCGAATCCACGGGGTGACATAGTAGATGCCAAGGGTGACGATCATGATCACCCATTTCAGGTTGCGGAACTTGCCGTAGACCTTCTTGGGAAAGACCGGCTCGCGCGCGGCATAGAGGGCTTGAGGGGCGTCTGGCTGGGAATCGGCCACGGAGGTACTCCGATATCTTGCGTCTGTTGATCGTCTTTTGGCAGGGCGCGGGGTCAAGAGCTTTGACCTGCATCAAATTCTGACTCCTGAATCGATCTATTCACATGAGACCGTCTGCCGCGCTTGCCGTCGCAGCCATGTGACAAAGGCCTTGGCAGGCGGGCGGAGCACGCCTGGACGGGTCACCACATAATAACCTGTATCCTCACTTTCCTCGAATAACAGCCGCAATCGCCCGGCCGTGATATCCTGACGCACCCATTCGCGCACTGTCACCGCGACCCCCTGCCCGTTGCGCAAGCCGTCGAGCAGCAGGTTGCCCGGCACCTGCACGAGGCCCGCCGCGCGCTCCTTGACCACACCGCGACGGCGCAGCCAGTCGCTCGCCTCGTTGGTGCCGAATTCCTGCAACCAGGGCAGTTCCGCCAGATCCGCGGGGCTGTCGATTCGCTTGTCCTCGACCAGCGAGGGCGCAGCGACCGCCACGATGGGCGAGCGAAACAGCAATTCGGCCTCCAGCCCCGGCCAGTGCCCGGTGCCATAGCGCAGGGCGATGTCGATCCCGCCCGGCCCCATCTGAACGATCCGCGGTGTCGGGTCGATCATCAGGTCGATCTGCGGATGCGCCTGCCGGAACGCGCTCAGGCAGGGCATCAGCCAATGCGCGGCGAAACTCGGCGTCGTCGAGATTTGCAGCGGGCGGTCGGCATCGGCACCGGTCAGCGTCTCGACCGCCCGCGCGATAGCCCCAAATCCCAACGACAGCGCACCCGCCAGATCGCGCCCCTCGGCGGTCAGGCGCAATTGCCGCCCCGTGCGGTCCACCAGCGCCACGCCCAGATGTGCCTCAAGCTGCTTGACCTGTTGGCTCACGGCGGCGTGACTGACATTCAGCCGCGCACCCGCCGCCGCCGTGCCACCGGTCTCGGCCAGCGCCGCGAAGGCGCGCAGCGCGGTTAAAGGGGGAAGGGCCTGCCAATCCATGATGTCAGCCTAGCTTACATATCAGAAATTTTCCAGAGTCGCGTGAGACGACGTCTTGTTCCATATTGGACGCAGGACAACAGCACAGGAAAGGATCAGGACATGCTCGGAATCCTCGCGAATACTTTCAGAACCGCCACCCGCATCGACATGCCGCACGAAACCCGCCACCACCGTCGAGGCCGCGCTCACTGGCCCCCGGCAGAACGCTTTGATGCCCGCAGCGGCGCGGATCTCGAGGCCCATCTTGTGGCACGGCGCCGGTATTGAGCGAGGCAGCCCAAAGGCCCCGCTCCGGGGCCCGAGGTTGACAACTCCAACAATCCGCTGACGAAATCGGCACCGGCCCTTCCAGGAAACGCGCGAACAGGACGGAAAGACCGGTGCCATCCCCCGGGCCTTGCGGCCCGGGGCATGCTTGTCGGGGATTATTCGCCCCCGCCCAACTGGTGGACATAGAGCGACACGGCGCGAATCTCGGCCTCGCTCAGGTCAGCCCCGCCCATCGGCGGCATGACACCAAAGCGAGCATTGACGACCGTGTATTTCACCGTCTCGTAATCCCCGCCATAGAGCCAGATCGCGTCCGAGAGATTGGGTGCCCCCTGATAGATATCGCCCTGCGCCTGCTCGCCGTGACAGGCAGCGCAGTTATCCATGAACACCGTCTCGCCTGCTGCTACGAGGCTGGCATCCTGCGGCTCGCCCGAGAGCGACATCACATAGTTGACGACCTCTTCGATCTGCGCAGACTCCAGAAGATCGCCAAAGGCCGGCATCTGCGAATAGCGCGCATCGGCGTCTTCCTCGTTCCGGATGCCGTGGGCCACGGTGTAGTGGATGTCCTCGATCGTCCCGCCCCAGAGCCACGCGTCATCCTGCAGGTTGGGATAGCCCTTGGCCCCGGCGGCACCCGATCCGTGGCACTGCGCGCACCAGGTCTTGTAGACCGCCGCGCCGGCAGAGGTCGCGTAGCCCTGCAATTCGGCGTCATCGGCGATCGCGGTCAGCTCGGCAGAGGCCAGCCGCGCGTTGATCTCGGCATTGGCGGCCTCGGCCTCGGCCAGTTCTGCGGCCACATTGGCGCGCGTCGACCAGCCCTTGTAGCCCGCCGTCGCCTCGTTGATCAGCGGCCAGGCCGGATAGGCGATCACGTACCATAGCGCCCAGACGATGGTGGCGTAGAAGGTCCACAGCCACCAGCGCGGCAGGGGGTTGTTGTATTCCTCGATACCGTCCCACTCGTGGCCAGTGGTATCCGGTTCCTGTTTCTTGGTTGGTTTCTTGGCCATGTCTTACGCCTCCTTGGCGTCGGCATCCCGCGAGGGCGCCGGTTTGTCTTCGTGCCGGAAGGGGATGTTGGACGGGTTCTCGTAGGTCTTGGTGGCACCGGGGCGGAACACCCAGATCACCACCCCGATGAAGAACGCGAAGAGTACCAACAACATCCAGCTATCGGCGAATTGGCGCAGCAGGGAATAGGTTTCCATGTTCTGTCCTCCTTACCGGCTTGCCACGGGCGTGAAGGTCGAGAAATCCACCAGCGTGCCCAGCATCTGCAGATAGGCGATCAGCGCGTCAGCCTCGGAGATCCCCGGCTGGCCGTCGAAATTGCGCACCTGCGCCTTGGGGTAGCGCGCGAGCAGACCGTCGGTGTCGCCATTGGGATCGACCTGTACCTTGAAATCCGCCTTGGCATTCTCGATCATCTCCTCGGTGTAAGGCACCCCCACCAGGCGATGCGTGCCCAGCAGATCCTCGATATGCTCGGGCTCGATCAGCCGATCCTCGAGGAAACCATATTTTGGCATCACCGACTCAGGCACCACCGATTGCGGACTGCGCAGGTGATCGACATGCCACTCGTCCGAATACCGCCCTCCGACCCGGGCCAGATCCGGCCCGGTCCGCTTGGAGCCCCACTGGAACGGATGGTCGTACTTCGACTCCGCCGCGAGGCTGTAATGCCCATACCGCTCCACCTCGTCACGCATCGGGCGGATCATCTGGCTATGGCAGACGTAACAGCCCTCACGCACGTAGATATCGCGCCCGGTCAGCTCCAGCGGGGAATAGGGGCGCATGCCCTCGACATCCTCGATGGTGTTTTCGAGCCAGAACAGAGGGGCGATCTGTACGATCCCCCCGATGGTGACCACGAGGAAGGCAAAGATCGCCAGAAGCGTGACGTTCTTTTCCAGGATTGCGTGCTTGTCCAGAATCGTCTTTTTCTTAGGTCGCGGACCCACACCGCTGGCAGACGCCGGCATCGGAGGTTTTTCGTTGTTTTGGTCGGACATTGTTCCGTCCCTCCTTATTCAGCCGGGACTGCGCTGTTCGTGGCTTCGACAGCCGGCGAACGCTTCACAGTCATCCAGAGGTTGTAGCACATGATGAGCGCCCCGCTGAGGAACAGCACCCCGCCCAGGCCACGCACGATATACATCGGCAGTTTCGCAGCCACGGTATCGGCGAAGGAGTTCACGAGGAAACCGTTGGCATCCACTTCGCGCCACATCAGGCCCTCCATGATCCCCGTCACCCACATGGCGGCGGCGTAGAGAATGATCCCGATGGTCGCCAGCCAGAAATGCCAGCTCACCAGGCTCAGGCTATAAAGCCGCTCGCGGTTCCACAGGCGCGGCACCAGGAAGTAGAGCGCGCCGAAGGTGATCATCCCGTTCCAGCCAAGTGCACCCGAATGCACGTGCCCGATGGTCCAGTCGGTGTAATGCGACAGCGAGTTGACCGCGCGAATGGACATCATCGGCCCCTCAAACGTGGACATGCCGTAGAACCCGATCGAGATCACCATCATCCGGATCACCGGATCCGTGCGCAGCTTGTCCCACGCGCCCGAGAGCGTCATCAGACCGTTGATCATCCCACCCCAAGACGGCATCCACAGAACGATCGAGAACACCATGCCCAACGTCGAGGCCCAGTCGGGCAGCGCCGTGTAATGCAGGTGGTGCGGACCGGCCCAGATGTAGATGAAGATCAGCGCCCAGAAGTGGATGATCGACAGCTTGTAGGAATAGACCGGGCGTTCGGCCTGTTTCGGCACAAAGTAATACATCATGCCCAGGAACCCTGCGGTCAGGAAGAAGCCCACAGCGTTATGGCCATACCACCACTGTGTCATCGCGTCCTGCACGCCCGAGAAGACCTGCACCGACTTGGACCCAAAGATCGAGACAGGAATGCTCAGGTTGTTGACCACATGCAGCATCGCCACCGTGATGATGAACGAGAGGTAAAACCAGTTCGCCACGTAGATATGCGGCTCTTTACGCTTGACGATGGTGCCCAGGAACACGGCCAGATAGGCCAGCCAGACCACCGTCAGCCACAGATCCACATACCACTCGGGCTCTGCGTATTCCTTGGACTGCGTGGCCCCCAGCAGATAGCCGGTGGCAGCCAGCACGATCACCAACTGATAGCCCCAGAACACGAACCACGCGAGGTTCCCGCCCCAGAGCCGCGCGGCGCTCGTGCGCTGCACCACGTAGAACGATGTGGCGATCAGCGCGTTGCCGCCAAACGCGAAAATCACCGCCGATGTGTGTAGCGGACGCAACCGGCCGAAATTGGCATATCCCTGCGCCCAGTCGAAATTGAGCTGCGGAAAGGCAAGCTGAAAGGCGATGAACGTGCCCGCGAGAAAGCCCACGACGCCCCAAAGGCAGGTCGCGACCACACCGGCGCGCACGACACCGTCCATGTATTCTCCGGACAGGTCCATATTGCCCGTCGGCTCATCGGTGTGCCGCAGCACCCATAAAAACAGCCCGCCGGCCACCAGCGCCACCGTCAGCGCATTGACCAGATAGGCCAGATCGCGCGCGTAATTGGCCGCGATCAACGCGAAAAGCGTGATCAGACCAAGCACGATCAGCTTGATATAGTTCGTCATGTTGCGTCCCTTCGTCTCTTTCCGCACGAGTCGCTGACCCGCACGGGCGCGTTTAGACTGTGCCCCGTAATGATAGGATCGGAGTCAACTATCCTTGATCTGTGTCAAAACCTGAACGCCAATCTCTTGATCCGCGTCAAGGCGCCGCCCCATGTTAAGGTCATATGGTGAGTCCGAATGCAACACGGCCAAAGGAATGCGACATGACTTATAACAGCCTGTTCACGGTATTGACCGACGAGTCGCTTGTTGAAGAAACCCTCGACCATGCCGTGGCCGCCGCCACCACGCATGAGGCCCATCTAGACGTGCTGTGCCTCGGCGTGGACCGCAGCCAGTCCGGCTATTACTATGCCGGGGCCAGCGCCATCGTCCTTCAGGAAACCATCGCCCGCGCCCAGGAAGAGGCAGAGACGATCGAGGCCAAGGCGCGAAAGTTCCTGGACGGATCCGCCGTGCGGTGGAGCGTCGAGGCCGGCGTCAGCCAGTTGGCCGATCTTGGCCGCCATGTCGCGGCCCGCGCGCGATTCTCCGATCTGGTCATCCTGCCGCAGCCATATGGCGAGGGGCGCGGCGCAGAGCTTGAGCCGGTCACCGAATCGGCGCTTTTCGAGGGGCGCACGCCTGTGATGGTGGTGCCGCAGGGTCGGGCTGTGGTCACCCGGCCCAAGCGGGTCTTGCTGGGCTGGAACGAAAGCAACGAGGCGCTCGGTGCCGTCCGCGCCGCCCTGCCCCTGCTCAAGGGCGCGGACGTGGTGCATGTCGTGGTGATCGACCCGCCAAGCCACGGGCCGAACCGCTCTGACCCTGGCGGGCTGCTGTCGCAATACCTCGCCCGCCACGGCGTCAAGGTCGAGATCGACGTGCTGTCCAAAACCCTGCCGCGCATCTCGGACGTGCTCCTGCGCCACGCGGGCGACATGGATGCCGACATGGTGGTGATGGGGGCTTACGGCCACTCACGCTTTCGCGAAGCGATCTTCGGCGGCGCGACCCGCTACATGCTGGAGCAAGCGACCCTGCCGGTCTTCATGGCGCATTAAGCGTCCGGCGCTCCACTGAAAAAGGGCACTCGGGGACGGGTGCCCTTGATTTACCGCCGCGCGGCATGTCGCTTTCTGCAAAAGGGTTTCGCAAAGCTGCACGCGCAGGACGCGCCGCCTCCGCATCATGGCAGGCAGAAGGAGACCCGCCATGACAGCCCTGATCAAACCCCGCGCCCGCGCCGGGGGCCGCGCCGCCCGGCGCACCGTCCGCAGCGCGCCGAAATTCGACATGCTGCCAGGCCTGACCCGCGCGCTGCCTACCTGCGAGGTGATGGACCCCGACCAGATCGCACGCATCGACGCGGCGTCGATGGACATCCTCGAAAACGTCGGTGTGGTATTTCGCGACGAGATCGCGCTTGAGGACTGGAGGCGCGCCGGGGCAAAGGTCGCGGGCGAGCGCATCTATCTCGACCGTGGCCTCGTGCGCGACCTCATTGCCACCATTCCGTCGGATTTCACCTATCATGCCCGCGATCCGGCGAAAAACGTCCGCCTCGGCGGGCCGCACTCAATCTTCGTGCCGATGACCGGCGCGCCCTATCTGCGCGACCTCGACGACGTCCGCCGCAACCCGACGCTCGCCGATCTGGCGATGTTCCACAAGCTGAGCCACATGATGCCCGCGCTGCATTCATCCGCGCATCATATCGTCGAGCCCTATGACCACCCGATCAGCCAGCGGCACCTCCGCATCACCTATTCCTCGATGAAATACTCGGACAAGACCTTCATGGGGATGACGACAAGCCCGAAGAACGCCGACGACGTGATGGAGATGTGCGCCATCCTCTTCGGCGAGGGGTTCATGGAGAAGCACCCCGTCACCACCGGCAATTGCAACGGCAACTCGCCGCTGGTCTGGGACGAGACGATGCTGGGCGCGATGCGCGCCTTTTGCCGCCGCAACCAGCCGGTGCTCTGTTCGCCCTTCGTCCTCGGCGGAGCCAATACCCCCGCCTCCGTGCCCGCCACCGTGGCACAGCTCAACGCCGAGGCGCTCTCGGCCCTCGCCTATACCCAGGTGATCCGTCGCGGCTGCCCGGCGATCTATGGCCATTACCTCTCGACCGTATCGATGCGGTCGGGCGCACCGATGGCGGGAACACCGGAAATCAGCCTCATGAATTTCATGATCGGCCAGATGGCGCGATTCTACGGCGTGCCGTGGCGCACCTCGAGCACGCTCGGCGGAGCCAAGATGTTTGATGCTCAGGCGGGTTACGAGAGCGCGACAACGCTGTCGGCGGTGATCCATGCCGGGGCCAACTACATCTGGCACTCGGCGGGCTGGAACGAGGCCGGGATGCATTGCTCCGTCGCCAAGTTCCTGGTCGATGCCGAGCAATGCGCCATGGCCTACCGCATGGCCTCAGGCCCGCACTGGGGCGATTTCAATGAGGCGCTCGCCGCGATCCCCGATGTCGGGCCGGGGGGGCATTACCTTGGTCATCCGCACACGCAGGAGAATTTCCAGACCGCCTTCTTCATGCCCGATCTCTTCGACAACACCTCGATCGAGCAATGGGTGGCGGATGGATCAAAGGAGACCACCGAGCGGGCTCTCGCCCATGCGCGCCGCTTGCTTGACGCTTATGTGGAACCAAATCTCGATCCTGACGTTGACGCGGCACTCTTGGACTATATTGCGCGGCGCGAACGCGACATACCAGCAGCCGAAGCGCTTAACCAGGAGTATTGAGAAGTCCCTCCCTGAACTGGCCCGCCCTTCGTGGCGGGTCCTTTTTTGGCTCAGGGTTTCTTTTTGGCAAAAATACTCCGGGGGAGTCGCCCGCACGGGCGACGGGGGCAGCGCCCCCGCTCACTCCGCGCCCGCGCGCCATTCCTTCCAGCGCAGCACCGCATTGGCACCGATCTCGGCGAACGGCTGCGGCGGCAGGCGCTTGGGCTCTGCCTCTGCGGTGAAGTGGCGGGTGATGGCGCTGGTCTTGCCGCAGGCAAGCTCCGCCGCAGCCATTCCCGTCAGCGTGCCGCGCGCGGTGCCAAGGCCGTTCTGCACGCAGCCCGCGTAGAGCCCCGGCTCGATCTCGCGCATCACCGCCACACCGTTGAGGCTCAGGCACAGATGCCCCGCCCAGGCAAATTCCATGCGCAGCCCCGCAACCTGCGGGAAACGCTGCTCGAACTTGCGCTGCATGACACGCGCGGCGCGGGTCATGTCGGTCTGCCGCGCCACCATGCCGGGGCGCAGCACCGCGCAGGTGCGGGTCACGATGCGGTTGCCACCCTGCGCGCGGTCGATGCGGCGCATGGTGGTGCCCATCGGGTCCGAGGGCGTGACGCCCCAGCGGGGCCGCCCGCCGAGGCGGGCGAGCGTGCCGGCATCAAGCTCGGGCGTCATCGTGGCAAATAGAAAGACCTGCATCAGCCGCCCGCGCGCGATCCCGAAGCTTTCCAGATGGCCATTCACCGTCAATATCACGCGGCCCGCGCTCAGCCGCCCCTTTGGCGTCTCCACCTGCCACGCCTCGCCCTGCCGGGTAAGGCCAGTGACGGGGCTCTGCTCATGGAGCGCCACGCCGTCGCGCCGCAGCCCCTCGGCCAGCCCGCGCACATAACCCGCGGGCTGGAGCATCACCGTGCCGGGAGTATAAAGACCCGAGCGGTAATGGGCGCTGCCGGTCAACTCCCGCATCGCTTGCCCATCGAGCATTTCCGAGGCCTCACCGAGACTGGCCAGGTGGTTTGCGTAGCTCTCGTTATGGGCATGCGCCGCGGCGCATGCCGCGCCGTTGACCTTGCCCGCAGGGACGAAGAAGGCGGGCGCGATACCGTAGTCCTCAACCGCGTCGCGCCCGAAATCCTGCGCCATGCGGTTGAGGGCGATCGTCGCCCGGTCATCGCCCGCCCCGGCGTAATCCTCGCTGGTCAAGTCATGCGGCAGGTCGATCATGAAGCCCGAGTTGCGCCCCGCAGCCCCCTCGGCGACACGGCCCGCCTCCAGCAGCGCGATGCGCGCGCCCGGGGCAAGCTGGGTCAGCCGCCGCGCCGCCGACAGCCCGGCAAAACCCGCGCCGATCACCGCGAAATCGGCGGTGGCGTCCCCTTCGAGCGCGGTCGCCGGGCCTTGCGCGGGCAGGATCGCGTTCCAGGCGGCGGGTCCGAGGTGGCGCGGGATGGTTCTTGCGCGGTAGTCGCTCAATCCACCGCCTCATCCGCGTCATCTGCCAGATCAAGCCAGATGGTTTTCACTTGGGTATACTGATCATGCGCGTGCAGCCCGTTATCGCGCCCGCCGACGCCCGATTGCTTGTAGCCACCAAACGGCGTCGAGATATCGCCCTCGCCAAAGCTGTTGACCGTCACCGTGCCCGCCCGAAGCATCCGCGCGCCACGCAGCGCGCGCTTGGCATTGGCGGTGAAGAGCGCAGCGCAGAGGCCGTAATCGGTGTCATTGGCCACCGCGATAGCCTCGTCGAAGCTGCCGATTTCGATTACGCTCAGCACCGGGCCGAAGATTTCCTCCCGCGCCAGCGGGTGATCGTTGCCCGGGAGCATGACGACGGTTGGCTCGACAAAGCCCTTTTCCGCCGTGCCGCCGAAAACGACACTCTCAGCCTGATCGAGATAGCCGCAGACCTTGGCAAAATGCGCTTGGCTCACCAGCGCGCCGACGCGCGTTTCGGGGTCGAGCGGGTCACCCACCACCCATTCGCGGGCATGGGCCTCGATCCGTGACAGAAGCGCCTCCCTCACGTCGCGGTGCACGATGAGGCGCGAGGTGGCCGAGCAATTCTCGCCCATGTTCCAGAACGCGCCCTGCACGATATGCGACGCGACACGGTCGAGATTTTCGGCGTCGTCCATGACGATGGCGGGGTTCTTGCCACCCATCTCGAGCACCACCTCCTTGGCGTTCGACTCGCCCGAATAGCCCAGGAACCGCTTGCCTGTGACGGTGGAGCCGGTGAAGCTGACCATGTCCACATCCATGTGACGGCCTAAAGGCTCGCCCACCTCGGGCCCGCTGCCGGGCAGCACGTTCAGCACCCCGCGCGGCAGCCCCGCCTCATGCGCGAGTTCCGCCACGCGCAGCGCGGTGAGGCTGGTCTCCTCCGCCGGTTTCACGATCACCGAGCAGCCAGCCGCCAGCGCCGGGCCGATCTTCCACGCCAGCATCAGCAACGGGAAATTCCACGGCAGGACGAGGCCCACCACGCCGATCGGTTCACGCACAATCATGGCGATGTGATCTTCCGAGGCGGGGGCGACCTGATCGTAGATCTTGTCGATCGCCTCGGCGTGCCATTTCAGGCAATGGATGGTCTCGGGCACGTCCACCGTCTCGCAATCGTAGATCGTCTTGCCTGCGTCGAGGCTTTCCAGCACCGCCAATTCTCGCGCGTTGCGGGTCATCAGCTTGGCCAGACGGATCAGAACGTCTTTACGCGCCGAGGGGGGCAACCGCGACCAGCGGCCATCGTCGAACGCCGCGCGCGCCTTGGTCACCGCGACATCCACGTCCTCGGCTCCGCAGGCAGCGACCTCTGCCAGCGTTTCACCAGTAGCGGGGTTCAAACTGGCAAAGGTCTTGCCCGAGATCGCCGGACGATAGCCGCCGTCGATGAACGCCCCCGTCGGCAGGTCGAGCGTCGCGGCAATGGCCGCATATTCGTCGCGTGTCAGCAAGCTCATGTCTCAGCCCTCCGCCGTGATGGTTGCGATGGTGGTTTTCAGCACGCGCACCACCTGTTCCAATGCGCGCTTGTCATCCTTGTTGAGGCCCTTGAGCGGCGGGCGCACCTCGCCCGCGTCGATGCCCGCCATGGTCACGCCATGTTTGATCGTCTGAATGAACTTGCCGCCTTGTTCGAGCACATGCATCAGCGGCAGCATGGCCGACATGATGCGCCGCCCCTTGGTGAAATCGCCCTCCACCACGCAGGCCTCATAAAGCGCCACATGCTCGGCAGGCAGAAAGTTGGAGCCGCCGCAGACCCAGAACGTCGACCCCCATGCGAAAAACTCCAGCGCCTGGTCGTCCATCCCGCAGCCCATCTGGATATGCGGGTAATCGCGGGCCAGAAGGTGCACCCGATTGATATCGCCCGAGCTTTCCTTGATGCCGCAGAAATTGCGGCTGCGCCCTACGCGGTCGAGAAACTCCGCGCCCATCATCGTGCCGGTGCGGCCGGGGTAGTTGTAGAGCATCACCGGCAGACCCGCCGCGCGGTTGATGGCGAGCGCGTTGAGCGCGTTTTCCCGGTCCGTGGGCACGGCATAGGGCGGCGAGGCCAGCAGGATCACATCCGCCCCGATCTCGCGCGCGGCTTGCGCCAATGCGATGGAATCGTCGGTCAGCATCGCGCCCGTGCCCATCACCAACGGCAGGCGGCCCTTGATCAGCGCATGGGTCAGGCGTCCAAGGTCCACCCGCTCGGCCACGGTCTGGGCATAGTTCTCGCCGGTGGAACCGCCGGTGATGATCCCTTGCACGCCGCTGGCGATCAGGTGCTCGATCACCTCGGCCAAGGCATCACGGTTCACCGTGCCGTCAGGGTGGTAAGGGGTGATGACGGGGGTATAGATCCCGTCAAAGCGAAAGATTGGGGTCATGGCGGTCCTCATGCGGGGCTGGAGCGGGTGATCTGGCCCATCGGCACGTCGAGGGCAGCGGGCATCACGAAGCGTTCGATCTCGTGACGCGAGAGGTTCCAGTGATCCTCGGCCAGTTGCGCGGCCTGCGCCTCATCACGCGCGGCGATGGCCTCGATGATGGCGTCATGCTGACGGCTGGCCTCGGCCACGTTATCGGCCATGGTGGCGTTTTCCGGGCGGTAGAAGGTCATGGAAATGCGCGCGTGATCAATCAGCAGGCGGTGGAACGAGGGCAGAAGGTAGATATTGCCCGCCATCTCGCCAGTGATCTCGTGAAACCGGTTGTTGGCCAGCGTGCGATCGGGAGTGGAGCCCGCGCGCAGGGCGGCGCGGAACCTCTCTTGCGCACCGCGCAGGGACTGTATCTGCACATCGGTGGCGTTGCGCGCGGCAAGGCGCAGGATCGCCCCATAGATCATCGGCGCGGCCAGAAAGAAATCGCGCAGCGTGGTATGCGTGAGATCCGCGACGCGCGGCCCGCGATTGTCACGCAGGTCGATATAGCCGAGCCCCGCCAATTCGCGGAACACCTCGCGCACCGGGGTGCGCGACAGCCCGAACTCCGCGCAGATTGCCGCCTCGTCGAGATCGGCACCGGGTTGGCGCGCCGTGGTGAGAATTGCGTGTTTGAGATGCGTCGCGAGCGTGCTCTTGCGGTCTTTGGCGGCCATGGCGGGCCTCCCCTTGAGTGAATTTCACCTTGCCCTCTATAGTATACAAACTGTATACGCAATGCATAATCCTTGTCTTCTGACGAAATCAGCGTCAGACAGATCATACTCCTCCGATGGACCTGCCATGACCAAGCCTCAGCATTTCACCTTCGTTCTGGTCGAGGAGTTCTCGCACCTCGCATTTTCCTGCGCGGTCGAGCCATTGCGCATCGCCAACCTGCTCAGCGGCGAGACGCTCTATCGCTGGTCCTTCGCGTCCGAGGACGGGCAGAGCGCCACCTGTTCCAACGGATCGGTCACGCTGGTGCATCACGGGCTGGACACCTTGCCCAAATGCGACCGGCTGTTCATCCTGTCGGGGATCAACATGCGCACGCATGTGACCAAACCCCTCCTGACCATGCTGCGCCGCGAGGCACGGCACGGCACGCCCATCGGGGCGCTATGCTCAGGCGCGTGGATCCTCGCCGAGGACGGCTTCCTCAACGGGATGAAGGCGGCGATCCACTGGGAATTCCACGACGCCTTCATGGAGCGGTTTCCCGAGGTGAACCTCGTGCGCAACGTTTTTGTCGCCGACGAGCGCCACCTCACCGCCTCGGGCGGAACGGCCACGGCGGATCTGATGCTACACCTGATAGAGCGTGATCACGGCGCGGACCTGTCGATGGCGGTGGCCGACCAGATGGTCTATAGCGCCGCGCGCGAGGCGACGGCGGCACAGCGCGTCTCGCTGCAATCGCGCAACGGTATTCGCAACATCCACCTGACCCGTGCGATCCAGCGCATGCGCGAAACCATCGAGGAGCCGCTCAGCCCTGCACAGATCGCCGCCGAGATCGGCATCTCGACACGGCAGATGGAGCGGCTCTTCGGCAAGTTCCTCAACACCTCGCCCAAGAAATATTTCATGGACCTGCGCCTCGAACGCGCGCGCCACCTGCTGATCCAGACCGAGGCCTCGGTGATCGAGATCGCGCTGGCCTGCGGTTTTGAGAGCTCCGGCCATTTCTCGCGCGTCTATCGCGCGGCCTATGGCGTGGCCCCGATGCAGCAGCGCGGACGGCTGTCCTGAACCCGGAATGCGCCACGGCACGGCGCGACAAGGATCGCCCACAGTCCAAGCACCCTCGCAGGGAAGGGAACATCAGTCCGGACAGCCGATCCACCCATGACTGACCGGCACTGCGCTTCCGGAAACATGGACTTCGGCCAGCATGCCGTCCCGCAGAACGATCCGAAGGCCAATTGTCGATGCACGCCCCATCTCGACCCCTTGATGCAGCGTCAGGCGCGTTTCACCCTCATTCAGCTCACCGGCGGCATGCAGTTGCGCCGCCATGATGGCGGCCGCAGAGCCGGTGGCAGGATCCTCCGGGATCCCAGCCGTCGGGGAAAACATGCGCGTGCGGAAATCTGCTCCCTCGCCCGGGGGCAGCGGCGCATAGAGATAGATACTGTCGGCGGCGGCAATCTCCATTGCGCGGCTCCACGCGGGCTCGGCAGGACGTGCCATGGCCAACGCCTCAAGGTCGCGCACGGGCAGGTAGAGGTAGCTTGGCCCGCCCTGCCAGAGGCCCGGCCCATGCGCGCCGCTTCCAATCGTTTTCGGGTCAAGCCCTACCGCAGCCGCCAATTCCCCGACACCGGGAACGGCCCCGTGCTCGGGCGGGTGCGGCAGAACCGGGGCCCGAAACTCTGCCTGCAACCGCTCGCCGCTGCGCGACACGCGGACCGGCACGAGCCCGGCGACCTCCTCTAGCGTCATGGCGATCTCGAAATCCGTCTCCGGTGCCGATTTCAGCGCGAGGTGAATCGCACAGCCTAAGGTCGGGTGCCCGGCAAACGGGATTTCGGCTGTCGGAAAGAAGATGCGCACCTTCGCGTCATGCGCCGCATCGTCGGGCCTTTGGACAAAGATCGTCTCCGACAGGTTGAACTCGCGTGCCATGGTCTGCATCTGCGCCGTGCTCAAACCGTCGGCGGTCTCTACGATGGCCAGCGGGTTGCCGGAAAAGCGCCGCTCGGTGAAAACGTCGTAGGTGGCGAAGGGCAGCGGATCAGACAAGCATCCCGCCATCGCTGTCATCACCCGCTTCGTCCAGCAGGCGGTTGAAATCGGGGATCGTCACGCGGCGCTTGCCTTCGAGCGCGATCACCCCGTCCTTCTTGAGCGCCGAGACCTGACGGCTCACCGTCTCGAGCGTCAGCCCGAGGTAGTCCGCCATCGCCTCGCGGGTCAGCGGCAGGTCGATCACCAGCGGGCCGCGCATGCCCTGCATGTTGATCGCGGCGTGACGCCGGGCGATGATCGCAATCAGCGAGGCGATCTTTTCGCGGGCGGTCTTGCGGCCCAGAACCAGCATCCATTCGCGGGCCGCGTCCAACTCGTCAAGGGTCATCTCCAGCAGGCGCTGCGCGATATGCGGCGTACGGGCCATCATCTCCTCAAAAGGCTTCTTGCGGAAACAACACATCACGATATTGGTCGTCGCCACCACGTTGTAGGCTGCGCTGTCGCGCCCCGGGCGGCCCACGAAATCGCTTGGCAAAAGCAGGCCCACCATCTGCGTGCGCCCGTCCTCCATGGTCTGGGTCAAGGTGGCGATGCCGGTGACCACAGACCCCACGAAATCCATGTGGTCGCCGGACCAGATCAGCGTCTGCCCGGCCTCGAAGCTGCGGTAATACTTGATCCGATCCAGCAGTTCCAATTCGTCCGCTTCACACCGCGCGCAGACCGCGCGATGGCGGATCGGGCAATCCGCACATTCATGCGGCGCAGCGGGGGCAGATTCTTTCAACATCAAGGGTCACTTTTTCCGCATTTTGATCTGGGTCAAGGCTTTGGCCCCGGCTGGTATCTAATCCTAGGCGCATGGATACGCAAACTCAACTGGGCAAACTGGGTCTTTTTGACGCCAAAGTGCCACGCTACACCAGCTACCCGACCGCGCCCCACTTCAACCGCATTGTGGGACCAGACAATTTCTGCAGTTGGATCAAAGCGATACCAGAGGGAGCGGAGGTCTCTCTCTACGTGCATGTGCCGTTCTGTCGGCGGCTTTGCTGGTTCTGTGCCTGCCGCACGCAAGGCACCCAGAGCGACAAGCCGGTGCAAGCCTATCTAGAAACCCTGAAAACCGAGATCGCGATGCTTGGCACGCATCTGCCCAACGGCGTGCGCCTGTCGCGGCTGCATTGGGGGGGCGGCACGCCCACGCTGCTGTCACCCGGCATGATCAGCGAACTGGCCGGTGCCATCCGCGACATTGCTCCCTTCACCGACGCGACCGAATTCTCGGTCGAGATTGACCCCAACGAGATCGACGGGCCACGCCTCGACGCGCTCGCTGCGGCGGGCATGAACCGTGCCTCCATCGGGGTGCAGGATTTCGACGAGGAGATCCAGAAAAGCATCGGTCGCCTGCAAGGCTATGACATCACCCGTTGGGCGGCCGAGGAAATCCGCGCGCGCGGCGTGGCCAGCCTCAACGCCGATATCCTTTACGGCCTGCCGCACCAGACCAAGGCGCGGATTACTGAAAGCGTACAGAAACTCCTGTCGCTCAACCCCGATCGTGTGGCGCTCTATGGCTATGCACATGTGCCGTGGATGGCCAAGCGCCAGCAGATGATCCCTTCGGATGCCCTGCCCACCCCGCAGGAACGGCTTGCGCTCTTCGACACGGCCCGGCGACTGTTTCTCTGGGACGGCTATGACGAGATCGGCATCGACCATTTCGCCACCAGAGAGGACAGCCTGAGTGTGGCACAAAAGACCGGACGCCTGCGCCGCAACTTCCAGGGCTATACCGATGACACCGCAGCGGCCCTGATCGGCCTCGGGGCCTCGGCGATCTCGCGCTTTCCGCAAGGCTATGCGCAGAACGCGCCCGCCACAGGGGCCCATACCGGGGCCATCCGCGAGGGACGCTTCTCGACGGCGCGGGGGCACGTGTTCTCGGATGACGACCGGCTGCGCGGACGGTTGATCGAACAGCTGATGTGCGAATTCCGCATCGACGCCACAGAGATCATCCGTGACTTCAACATTGCCCCCGCCGCGCTGCACGACATGCTCTCAAAGGTCGCGCGCGCCTATGAGGGGCACCTGAAACTCGATGACACCGGGCTTTTCATCCCGCAAGAGGCACGCCCGCTCACGCGTATGATCGCCCGGCAGTTCGATGTCTACGAGATGAATGCCGACGGGCACAGTTCAGCGATCTGAAACACCGCGCGAGCCTGCGCCGGGCACGACCTGCCCGGCCCCGGCACCCCGGTCACCGGTCACGCCCCGCGTTCCGACGTGAACCCCGCTTCGCGCATGAGCCTGTTCGAGGCGGACTCGACCTCTTCTTCCAGCCTGGCCATGAAGGTCGCCTTGTCCAGCCCCGCCTCGATGCGCGGCAGGAATTCCACCACCGCGAGGCCCGGCTTGCGCAGGATGCCCATGCGTGGCCAGAAAACCCCCACATTGGTGGCCACCGGCACGCAGTCCTGCCCCAATTCCTGATAGAGCACGCCAGAACCCACCTTGTAGGGGGCCTGCACCCCTGGCGCGATCCGTGTACCCTGCGGGTAGATGATCAGCTGACCGGGCTCCAGCCGCCCCTTGCCCACGTCGGCAACCATCTGCTTGATCGCCGCGCTGCGCTTGCCGCGGTCCACCGGCACGCAGCCGATGCGCAGCGCGTATTGCCCGATCACCGGCGCATACATCAATTCGCGCTTCATGATGAACTTGCCCGCCGGCACGGAACCGTAGATCAGGATGATGTCGAGGAAACTCTGGTGCTTGGCGACGATCAGCACCTCGTCGGTGGGCGGCGTGCCGCGCACCTCGGTGCGCAGCCCCACCATCCAGCGCGCCGCCCAGCGCACGACGCGGCACCACGCATGACAGGCCGCCAGCGCGCCCTTGCGGCTGAGCAGCGCCCAGGGCAGGTAGAGCAACCCCAGGACCGGCATCATCGCGTAGATGAACACCACGAAAACCAGCGACCGCAGCCATTGAACCGCCTGCATCACGGCATCTCCTCCAAGGTCTTGCGCGCCGCGGCACGGGTCGCGAAGAACGCGACCATGGCGGCCAGAACCGGCACCACCGGCGGCCAGAGCCAGTGCCAGCCCTGAAACCCGAGCCCGGTCAGAAAGCCGCCTGTCACCGCATCGGTGCCGGGCAGGGCGAGAATGGCGAGACAGCCCAGCCCGGCACCCAGGGCGGCCCCACCCAGCGCCCGCAGCGTGAAGCGCCGCACGAAGGCCCGCGCGATATAGGTGTCGCGCGCGCCCACCAGACGCAGCACCTGAATGACCTGCGCATTGGCGGCAAGGGCTGCATTGGCCGCCAGCGTGATCATCGCCGCCGTCGCCCCGCCGATCAGCACCAGCGACAGCCAACCCAGGAGGCGCAGCCGGTCGGCCGCGCGCACCAATGGATCGCGCCAGCGCGTGTGATCATCAAGCACTGCACCCGGCACCTCGGCCTGAAGGCGCAGGCGCAGCCCTTCGGCGTCAAAACCGTCGCCGGTCTCGATCACCTCGATCAGGCGCGGGATGGGCAGTTGGTCGATCGGCAAGTCCGGGCCGAACCACGGCTCCAGCAACGCCGCCTGCTCGGCATCGTCGAGCGCGCGGGCGCGCGCCACGCCGGTTGTCGTCTCAAGCACGCGCAGCGCCGCGGCTGTCTGCGCCGCCATCTGTGCCTCGGGCGCGGAAATCCGGACCGTCGCGGTACGGGCAAGCTCGTCGCCCCAACGCTCGGCCAGACGCCCCGTCGCCAGCGACAGCGCCAGCGCGAAGATCGCCAGAAACGCCATCGCCCCCGCACTGAACAGCGTCAGCCAAGCGGTGAATCCAGTGGGCGGCACAACGCGATCGGCCTGCACATCCCCGATCAGCAGTTCCGCAAGGGCCCGGATATCCAGTCTCACAGATCCGCCCCCGCCAGTTGCAGCCGCCGCGCCGCGATGCGCAGCACCCGCGCCTGCACATGCGCCTTGGCGGCCCGGATGAGCGCCAGGTCATGGGTTGCAATCAGGATCGTCTTGCCCATGAGATTAAGCTCGATCAGCAGGCGCAGCAGGCGCTGCGACATGTCCCAGTCGACATTGCCGGTGGGCTCGTCGGCGAGGATCACATCGGGCGACATGATCACCGCACGCGCCAGCGCCGCGCGCTGCCGCTCGCCGCCCGACAGTTCCGGCGGGCGAGCCTTGGCCCGCTCGCGCAGCCCGACCCAGCCGATCAGTTCCTTGAGATTGGCAGCCTCGGCCAGCAGATCGCGCCCAGACACGCTGAGCGGCAGGGCGATATTGTCCTCCACGCTGAGGTGATCGAGAAACTGGCAATCCTGATGCACGACGCCGACACGCCGCCGCACCGTGGCGATATCGTCGCGCGCCATCTCGCGCCGGTCCTGGCCAAAGAGGCGCAACTGCCCCGAAGTGGGCACCAATGCACCATAGCACAGTTTCAAGAGCGTGGTCTTGCCCGCCCCCGATGGCCCGGTCAGGAAATGGAACGAGCCCGGACTGAGCGACAGCGACACCTCGCTGAGCAACTCGCCTCCGCCATAGTTGTAGGCCACATTGTCCAGCTCGATCACGGGCCGCCCCTTGTTGCGCATGTTCTCCCTAAATGCCCCAGAGGCCACACATGTGCAATGATCGAGCGCGTGATTCGCTTTGCTCTTTTCCCACGCCGTGGAACCGCTTATGCTGCCACCTGCAACAAAGGACCGGATAACGGTGGCAGGAAACAGGCGACAGGTGGCACCATGAGGCTGACTTGCCCGAATTGCGGGGCACAATACGAGGTGCCGGAGGCGGTGATCCCGACCACCGGGCGCGACGTGCAATGCTCCAATTGCGGCGACACCTGGTTTCAGAACCACCCCGATCACGCGCCCGCCGAAGCGGATGAGCCCGCCGACGATCCGGGCGTTTCGCCGGACCCCGTCGCGCAGCACCCCCCGCCAGAGCAAGACCCCGCTCCGGAGCAGCCCCCCCAACCGCAAGAGCCACCCGCGCAGCGCGGCCTCGATCCGAACGTCGCCGACATCCTGCGCCAAGAAGCCGAGCGCGAGCGCGCCGCCCGCGCCGCCGAGACGGCGGGTGCCTTCGAGACGCAACCCGATCTCGGCCTTGCGAACCCCGAACCCACCGAGGACGAGCGCAGCCGACAGGCGCGGGCGCGCATGGAACGGCTGCGCGGTGCAGAACCGCCCGACGCGGATGCCGCCAGCGCGCAGGACACAGGCACCTCGGCACAGGACGACATCGACCCCTCGTCGCGGCGCAACCTCTTGCCCGACATCGAAGAGATCAACTCGTCGCTGAGTTCGGTCGGCGAGCGCAACGAACCGGCGCCCGCAGCACTTCCCGAGGAGATGCCGGTCTCGGCGCGGCGTGGCGGGTTCCGGTCAGGCTTCCGGCTGGCGCTGATCACCTTCGTGCTGGCCACCATCGTCTATCTCTCGGCCCCGAGCCTCGCCCAGATGATCCCCGCCGCCGAGGCCCCGCTCGCGCAATATGTCGAGGCGGTGAACGCGGCCCGCGTGCAATTGAACGACCTCGTGGCGCGCGTGATGGCCGAAATGGGCGGCTGACACGCCCCACAACTGCATCTCGGACAGCCCTGGCCGGGAACAACCAGCCGGGCAGGGCTGCACCGGAACCAATATCCGGCGCCCGGGACGGGACATCGCTGGCGGATGACCTCTATTCACAATGATGTCGGATGCCCTACCTTGAGCCTAGCCTTTGCGATAGAAGCAAAAGGCATTGGCCGGTAGATCTGACCTGCGCGGACGGTGCTCGGCGCGCGGTGTTGGACGGATAAGGACCCCGACCATGTCATGTCATCCCCTTACCCTTTCAAGACGTCACCCGCACGACCCGATGCCGCGTGCGCTTGTCCGTCGCCCTGTTCACCGCCCGGTCCCCTGAATGCTCAGGGGGTCGATCTATGCTGCGGTTGCGGCGATTCTGCTGTCCTTGCTGCTGCACGCTCTGGGACTCGGCGTTACGGCGCGCCAGGAAGAGACGCCAGCGACCGAAGACAGGGCCGCTGAGATGACGGATGTCGGGCGCACCTTCGAGGATTTCGCCGATACCATGGCCGAGAGCGCGGAACCCGAACCGGCCTCTGTTCCCGAACCGCCGAGCGAGACACCCCCCGAACAGGTGACCGAAGAAACCCCCATGACGCAGGCCCTTGTGGCATCCGACACTCCACGGGACGTCACCGCACCCGATACCGGAACGCTCGATGTGCTGGAGCCAGACGCCGTCGATCCATCCCCGAGTGACGTTATCACCCCTGAGACCACAGCGCACCCCGGAGGCGACGATGACAGGGTCGAGGACATGGCGGTCCTGAGGCCACTCGAACCCGAGGCGGAGGCCGAACCCCCCGAGGGGTCGCAGGCCGAAATCCCTGATCCGATCGACTCCGAGACCGTCGAGGCGGCCCCGGTGCCACCCGTCGAGACCGCGACGCCCGCCCCTTCGCCAAGCACCGCACTCAGCCCGGACCCCGAAACGCACCAGCCCGTGCTGCCGGAAACAACGGTGGCCCCCGCGCCTGACGAGCCCGAGACGGTGACCGCGCAGGACAGCGAGGAGGCAACCAGCTCGGCCGTCACAACCTCGCTGCGCCCCCCGAAGGAGCGGCCATCCCCGGCGACTTCGGGCCTGCGCGAAGGAACACCGGCCGGGCGCGCGACGGGCACGATCGAATCGCCGCTGACCGCCTACAAACGCACCGGTGTCGATCCGTTTGCCTCTGCCGGCGGCGCTGCACGGTCCGGCGCGACGGGGTTCAGCGGCGCGCGCAATCCCGGCAATGCGGGCACGACAAATTACGCCGGTCAGGTTCTGGTTCAGCTCAATCGCTTTCCTCCCGTCGATCGTTCGGTGCGCGGCGCGGCGCAGGTGTCTTTCGGAATAAACCCCGACGGCACCGTCGCCTGGGTCAATATCCTCAGAAGCACCGGTCATCCCGGTATCAGGCGCGCCGCCACCGCTCAGGTCAGACGCGCGGCTCCCTTCCCGCCTCCGCCGGAAGGTGCCAGTCAAAGAATGGTGTTTTCATATCAAAGAAGGTGATCTCATGGACTGATCGACATGCCCGTGGGTGTGCCGCACGAACCTGGCACTGCCCCCTGTGGCGATGCCCCGCGGGACCGGCGCGCCGCTGGCGCGAACTTGACATGAAAGGCGCACCGTAACCCGGCTTGGCAGGTGCGGTGCCCCCACAAAAGGAAGATGCAGATGAAGATGATACAACTTCTGGCAACGGCGATCACCGCAAGCCTCGGCTTTGCCGCCGCAGCCTCGGCACAGGACAAGGCGCCGGGCGCGGCCGTCCAGATCGAATTGAATGCGGTCGATGCCAATGAGGCAAGCTGCACCCTGACATTTCTGGTGACCAACGGGCATGCCAGTGCAATCGAAAAGGTGGTCTATGAAACGGTCCTCTTCGACAGCGCGGGACAGGTCGAGCGGCTGACGCTCTTTGACTTCGGCACCCTGCCATCCGGTCGCCCCCGGGTGCGTCAGTTTTCCATCCCGGGCGTTGCCTGCGACGACCTCAGCCAGGTCCTGATCAACGGGGCCCGCACCTGCGATGCCCCGGATCTGGCCGACACCGCCTGCGAGGCCGGGCTGATCCTGCAAACACGCACCAGGATCGGAGTGATCGGATGACACAGGTTCTTGAGGGTCTGCGGCAGATCGCCGATCTCGGCGGGCCGGTGGTGATGATCCTGCTGACGGTCTCGGTGATCACGCTGGCGACCATTCTCTACAAGCTCTGGCAGTTTTTCGCGGTCGGAGTTGGGCGGCACCGCGCCTTGCGAGAGGCGGTTGCCGCCTGGGACAAGGGCGATCGCAGCGCGGCGGTACACGCACTGAAGCAGTCCAGAAGCTACCTTGCGCCGGTGATCGAAATGGCTTTTGCGGCAGCACCGGAAGACGCCACACGGCTCGAGGCCGAAGCCGAGGTGCGGTTTGCCCGGCTGGAAGGCGGGTTTCGCCTGCTTGACAGCGTCGCGCAGCTTGCCCCGCTTCTGGGCCTGTTCGGCACGGTGCTGGGAATGATCGACGCCTTCCAGTCGCTGCAGGAGGCCGGCGCGCAGGTCGATCCGTCGCTGCTGGCGGGGGGCATCTGGGTCGCGCTGCTGACCACGGCTGCGGGTCTTGCCGTTGCGATGCCCACGGCGATGGTGCTCAGTTGGTTCGAAGGGCGGATGGATGCCGAGCGCGTGACGGCCGGGCGGGCGATTGCCTTGGTCCTGCGCCCCCGGGGTGGACGCGGCCCCATGCCGCAAGTCGCGGCGGAGCCCGCCCATGCGTAGGCATGTCCGGCGGCGGCGCCTGTCGATGACCTCGCTGATCGACGTCATCTTTCTCTTGCTGCTGTTCTTCATGCTCTCCTCGACCTTCTCGCGCTTTTCCGAGGTCGAGCTTTCCGCCGCGCGCGCAGGCGCTGTCGGCACCAGTGACGTCGAGACAAGCTTTTTGCAACTCGGCGAGACAACCCTGCGCCTGAATGGTCAGGAACTCGGCCTGGCGGCCTTGCCGGACCGATTGGTCGACATGTCCCCCGAGTCAGGCCGCCTGCAGGTGATCGTCAGCATGGCGGACGATGTGACGGCACAGAGATTGACCGACCTTCTCGTGATTCTCCGCGGCATCGACCGGCTCAGCATCAGCGTGTTGGGGTCGTGATGCGCAAACACAGACATCGCGCCCGGATCGAGCCGACAATCGCCCTGATCAATGTAGTGTTCCTGATGCTGGTGTTCTTCATGGTCGCCAGCACCATCGCACCACCGATGGACCGGGACCTGAGCCTCGTGCGCACCTCCGATCTCGACGGCCGCGCACCGCCTGACACGCTTGTCGTGCATCCGGATGGCAGCCTGACATATCGCGGCGAGGCCATAGCCTCGGCGCAGGCCTTTTATGCCGCCCGTCCCGAGGACGAACGCGAGATGGTGCGACTCGTACCCGACAGGGCGCTGCCCGCGCAGAGCCTCGTCGATCTGGCGCGGGACCTGCGCGCTGCGGGGGCCTCCAGCGTGGTGATCGTCACGCAACGCGGGTTGGACCGATCCCCATGACCGGGCCGATGCCCGACCGGGTGTTCATAGGTCGGCCATTGGCACAAGACGAGGCTTTGACATGTCGCGAGTGGCTCGGACACCCGCATCGCGCCGCTGCGCGCCACAGCACGTCGAATATCCTGTATATTGTTGATCTCTGGGGTGTTGGTGGAGCCAGGAGGAGTCACTTCGAACACCATTTTTTCCGTTCTCTTCGAGTGGGAGAGAGTGCTTCGTCAAATTGACAGGTCGGAAAAATCTCAGTGTACGGTGAGTTGAGAACGAAAAATTTCCGTGTCAGGGTTCTGAGGAAATTCGTTGGTGGTGTGCCCATGCAAGATTGGACGTTATGCAAGACCTTCCTTCCGTGCATCGACTTGCTCGGCTTCTACAGCTTTAGCGGAAGCCGGTGGCGAGAAGGGCGGAGAGTTGCCGCTTGCTGCACTCTGGACAATGGGCATTGGTGGTCCTGAACACGTGTCGCAAGTTGTCGGCGGCTCCGTCCGGAAACGGTCTTGGGCTGAAACCCAGGTGGTTCGGGAGGCTGTATCATGCGGTCAGCTCCCTAATACCCACGAATGTAACAACCTATGCATAATTTCATGAGGGATCCGCATGGATATCGAACACGCTCTTGAGGCAGTAGAGGACGAAAAATTAAAGAAAGAAATTGCAAGCTTCCTGTCAGACTTCATGACACCAGCTTTTGGATCACTTCCAAAGCGTGAAATCGAGCTGCATGTATTTGATTTGATGCGCAGCCTCGGCATCCTGAAGTCTGAAGCGACAATCTATAGTCTCATGACGGACCTAAAGGTTACGCGGGCTAAAGCCTCTCAACTAATATTCGATCTCGAGATACGCCGGCACGGAAGCGACCGTGAGAGACTGGATGGACTTGTCAAAGAGGCGCTTATCCATACTAAGTTTGCTAAGGATGGCGACTATTTCGTCATGGAAATCGAGAACCCGCTAACCCTTGCGCATATGCGCCAGCGAATCCGAGAGATAGGGCATTTCTCCGACACGTCATTCAATTCTGCCTTGGTTCGCGCGCCCTTGGATACGGTCACGGATCTAATCCTGGAAATCATCCCCGACGATCAACACCTTGCAGTCAAGCAAGCCTTGGTCAACGCTGGCGCGCCCGACACAGGTGTCAAAGCGGTAATCAGGGGAGCACTAAAGACGCTCGGAAGAAAGGTCATTGGCGAGGCGGCAGACCAAGTTGCAGAGGGGATCGTGGACAATTCTGCTAATTATCTCAGGCCAATAGTTGACGCTGGGGTTGGACAGATTCAGGAAAGATGGACTGCCCTCTTCGCAGCCGACCAGGACAACGAATAGGCTGATCCGCGTATCAGAGGATGAACTTACTCAATGATGGTGCTGCATGAGTAGTCTCACAAGAGAGCAGGTATTCCTTTTGGGATTAGCAAGAATGGTTTGGGTTAGGCGCTACACGGCCAAAACCTCGGGCCTCCCATTCAACGAGGAAACTATTACCGAAACGATCCTGCTCGACTTGAAAACCATGTATCCTGGTTATGTCCAAGTCGTTGCATTTAGCAAGACGCAGGAAGCCACAACCGGAGCCGACTGGTTGTGGTCTTTCGTGAGTGCCGACGGAACTTACTCTATGACGACGCTTGTGCAGGCAAAGCGGCTGGAAGATACCGAGCAAGTCTATCGAGGTATCGCTCGTCAGATTGGCAAACGGACGCCCCCTGTTCGTCAGATAGATCAGCTACTTATTACGGCACGAAGCCAACGTGTCCCCGCCATCTATGCCTTCTACAACCATGTTAAAGATGCAAGCCGAGTGCCAAAGGTATGCAAGTCGCTCGGATCTGCCGATCCTGATCAAGTTTTCGGTTTCGGCGTCAGTGTGGCGGAAGCATCTGTTGTCGCTGGCGCACTGCCAGACGAGACATTCGATACACATCGAAAGCACTCGATTCCGCTGCACTGCCTCTTGTGCAGCGGCGGCCAAGGGATGCGGCCCGATGGCGGAACACCAGAGATGGTCGCAGACGCCCTCGCTCGACTTAGGTCTATGACACCGTCTGAAAAGAAAGACGCCGAGGCTTCCGGTTTCTTGCAGGGTCTTCATCCAACGATCGAACTCGCGCTGGGACTCGCAGCAAGGCGCGCTGATAGCAGCGACTTCACCATACCAGATGACCTACCTAACATCGCCGGCGTGGTAGTGCTTCGGGATGCTGAAGAGTAAGAGATATTAGACGAAAATCGCAATTGGACCTCGCCGATTCCAAGTGAACCAATTTATTTCCCTCCGAAATGGCTTCACTCTGTAATTTGTATTTACGCTGTAAATCTTATTTCCGTTTATCGCTATTTGTATTTTTGCTTTTATGGGTGCATTCGGAATTCTGGTCTTCGAGTTGCGAATGACCATAGTCGGCTGTTGCCGTGTTGCGGATGCCAAGTCATCGACTTGCATAGCATCGCGCCTTCGCACAAGGTGCAGATCAGCGCCAACTGATGTCGGCAATGAGTAGGACATCCACGAAGCGGGAGCGACTTATCGATTTCGATGAAACTTCGCGTGTTGATCAGACTTTGATCCAAGGACAGAGTAACATCGGCAGCCGTAGCGCATCCACGCGGAGCCTGCGAAGGTCGCGCTTTCGAGAGATCTGCGACGAGAAGCTCAGATCTGACCCTGACGCACTGGCACATGGTGCACCAGAAGTCAAAGTGGACAGGAATTTACGGTTGAATTGCGCCAAGTCATTTGGGTCGTTTGGGTGGGTAAGATGATGGGGTCCTCAGAGGCCAAGGGCGACCGCACAGACGGAGGAGACCTTGATAAGAAACAAGCAGGCACCCCAGCGACCGTGCAAAAAAGCATCAACGCCCAAGCGCCGAGCCGCGCAGGGGATCGATACCACTATGTTCGGGTAGCTCGGCTCTGTTTGACGATGCTGGCACCGAACGCTGATCTCAGGAAAGTCGTTGTCGAAGGTGCCGCCGAAGAAGATCAAGCTGATGGCGGTGATGACGTCATAGATCTTGCTCTCTATCGCTACAATCCGGATGGGAGCCGTCGAGTTTCCTACCGGCAATTTAAGCACTCGCTTCTTCGTGTAGACGAAGAGATGACTGCAAGCGATGTCGTTGGGACCTTTCGCGGGTTCGCAGCGCGCTTCCAAAGCGTCCGGGACGTGGAGCGCGCGTCGCCGACACCCATAATCCATGAGTTTGAGTTCGAGACGAACCGACCCATCGCCGACACCGTCGCGAAAGCCATCCGAGATCTTGAGATCGGGCGAAAATCAAGTACGAGCGACTACCTGCGGCGCTCTCTGAAACTCCAAGATGACGCTCTGCGCGCGTTCGCGAGCCGCCTCAAACTCCTTCCCCGGACGCCATCACTCGACGGGGAGCGTGCGGGTCTGGGAGAAGATGCCTTCGAGTACCTACCCGAAATCGATCGAGATGTGCCTATCCGTCTTGTTGAGATGGTCGCCGATAAGGCTGCGAAACAGAATGCCTCCGACCTGCAGATCACCCGGCTCGACGTCCTCCGACAAATGGACTGCGACGAGCGCGCTCTTTTGCCGGCACCGTCTCGGCTGGAGTTACCAACGGGTGTCATATCACGCCCGGTTTTGGCAGATCTTCTGTCAGAGATCGCGTGTTCTGATGGCCCTGTCATACTCAAGGCAGAGGGCGGCACAGGCAAATCAGTCGCGGCTATGCAACTGCCCGGGCTACTCCCGTCGGGAAGTGCTGCAGTTGTCTATGACTGCTTTGGGAACGGAAGCTACCGAGATCCACGCCATCCACGTCACCAGCCACGACAGGCCCTCGTCCAAATCGCTAACGAGATGGCGTTTCAGGGCCTGTGTGATCCGCTAATTCCTTCCAACCGGGCATCGGAGGATGCCTATGCAAGGACATTTTTTTCACGTGTGGAACAAGCTGCCCAATCCGTGGGCACGACGCCTGACGCAGTTCTGCTCATCGTAATCGACGCGGCGGATAACGCTGAGGTCGTCGCATCAGAACGGAGAGAAGCAGCAAGCTTCGCACGGGGTCTTCTTAGAATGACCTGGCCTGCGAATGTTAGCATCGTTCTTACCACCCGCCCGGAACGTCTTCAGCAACTTGATCCGCCACCGGACGTCCGGCAACTCGACCTCCCACCGTTTGATAAGTCGGAGACTACTGCACACCTTCGCGCACGCTATCCGTCAGCATCCGATACCATGGCGCTCGCCTTTCATCGCCTGACATCCGCAAACCCCCGGCTTCAGCGAAACGCACTCGATGGCTCCGACGACCTCGACACGCTGTTTGATGCTCTTGGACCCGAGCCGCTGACTGTTCAGGACGCGATCGAGACGCTGCTGCGGCGGGCGGTGGAAAAAGCCCGCGACGATGCAGGGAGGCTGGGCAGCGCTTCCGTGCAGAACGTCTGTCGAGCCCTTGCCGTGCTAAGGCCGTTCGTACCGCTCGAAGTCGTCGCAAAGGTCGCAGACGTTGAGACTTCTTTCGTTGTCAGCTTCGCCAGCGAACTCGGTAGAGCGCTTGTCATCAACGACGGTGCAGTCCAGTTCACCGACGAGCCCACTGAGACTTGGTTCAGGCAGAATTTTCGCCCGGATAGGAACGCAGTGCGGTCGATCCTCGATCGCTTGCAGCCGTTGGCGGCAAATAGCGCCTATGCCGCCGCAACTCTACCGCAGCTCCTACTGGAGATGGGACGGGTAGATGAGCTCATCGAGCTCGTGCTGTCCGACGCAGGCTTGCCAAAGACGGACGATTTGGGCCGTCGAGACGTCCGTGCGATGCGACTGCGCGCTGCGACGCAGGCGGCGCTACGGGCGGGGCGACACGCAGACGTCGCCAAGCTCGCATTTAGGACGGCGAACGTCGAAGCGGCCGAAGCACGTCAATTGGGGCTGATCTCACAGAATCCTGACCTCGCCGCCCGTTTCGTTTCCCCTGCAGCGGCCGCCGAGCTCATCGCGACACGAAAGATTGGTGGAGGTGCATGGCGCGGTTCCGACAATGCGCACCAAGCTGCCCTTTTCGCAGGCTACGAAAGCTTCCACGGAGATGCGGCCGGACGTCTGCGCACAGCATTCCGATGGCTGCACGACCACTTTCGGAGGCGCAAAGCCGACGATAGACACCATGAGGTAGACCTCGATGATGAGATCATCGCCTTGGCTTGGGCACAGCTCGAACTACACGGTTCCAATGGCTGCGCGGATTTCCTCCGAAGTTGGCAACCGCGCAACATCTCGTTCACCGTGGGCAGGGCAATCTGTTCTCGTCTAAGCGATGCGGGACGATTCAAAGATCTCATCGCATTGGTCGAGGCTGCTGGGAACGATATCTTCTTGGGTTTGGCAGGAATCCTCGAGCTGGGCGCGGTTGGCCGCGTGCCTTCTCCTTCGATCGTCCGCCGCCTGTTTCGGATGGTATCTGACCGTCGCGTCGACATCGGTGAGCTTGGTACCCTCAGTTACGCCAGCATGGATAGCGTCGCCATAGTCGCTCTCTCGGTTGCAGCGCTCAGGACACGGGCCGTCCCAAGACGATCGGTGTCAAAGCTCTTGAACCGGTATCTGCCTGCAGCTCCAGGATACGAGCTCGATACGGACTGGCATGACCCCACGAAACGTCGGGATGCAGTTCTGAAAGGCTTCGCCCTGCGCGCAGCCCTCAACGGTCGGCGGCTGACAATCGAGCGGCTCCGTCCGCGGCGTGGTCGGGCACGCAAAGCATCTCCGAGAGACGACGAGCAGCGCCGTCGTCTCCTTGCTCCAGCGCTGCCTTGGTATGTGTTGTGGGCAGATGTCACTTTGGGGCGAGTGGACAAGGCGGACGTCCCGACGGCCGTTGCGAACGCACAGGCCGAAGCATCGAGAGCAAGAAGCCTGAGTTACCGCGAACATGACCCTACGCTCGACGACTGCCTGATAGTTCGAGCCGAATGCCTTCAAGAGACGGGCGCGGGCGTGTCAGAATGGGAAAAAGCCGATAGCTGGTACCCTGGACCGGAAAAAAAGGGACAGCGTGCGTCGGTCGTGACGGTCGCTTCGCTCGTCAAGCTCATGGCGATCGATCAGGAACGACACAGGCTTGCGCTCGAACTCGCGACCCGGGCGCACGCGGGCCTCCGCCGATGGCGTGACACCGCCGAGAGCACCGCTGATGGGCATCTCGTTCTGGCACGAGCGCTTTTGGCGATCAGCGAGGCTGAGGCTCGCTCCCACTTCGATGCTGCCGCTGCCAGCGCGGAGCGCCTTGGCGAAGAGAACCACGATCGCTGGCGGGGGCTTCTCGCGCTGGCCGAGGCCGCGAGCCGTTCCAGCGATGATCAAGCCGACCTCGCCTACAGGCTCGCTCGCTTCGCTGAGCCAACTTACGAACACTTCGCCAAGTCGAGCTATCTGGAATGGGAGCGAACTGTACGGGCACTGGCACACCTGTCGCCTGCGTCGGGCCTCGCAATTCTCTCGCGTTGGGCAGATCGCGGGTTCGGTGTCCCCGATGACCATCTCCACGTGGTCCTACATACCTTGGTGGAGTGCGGCCACCTCAGAGGCGAAGTCGCAATGCTGATGTTTCCGGCGCATGATCAGGGGGCAGCTCAAGCCTTGGAAGCGGGGCTCGCGGCGGGGGCCGAACGGGATGCAGTCGAGGACATCGCGACCCGATACCTTAGCGTGACGACAAGATCGGAAAACGAGTGGCGGAATATCCGGGCGGTCGCCGAACGTTATGACATCGAATGGACGTGGCTCCAGGAGGTGGAAACAGCAGCGCGAGAGGAAGAACGGGATGGCGTGCAATTTGAACACGCTGCGGCGAAGCAACCCGATTGGCCAGCGTTGCTTGCGGGCATCAACCTGGCAACTGCTGGCGGACTGACGGACGCGATCGAGCGGACAAGGGAGGCGGACGGTATCTGGCTGCGCGACCTATGGCGTGTATTGCCGTCACGCATCCCGGTGGGCCAGGAGGCTTCTTTTCTACAGGCACTTTCTCAGATCGAAAGCTTCGATCTATACGACCTGAGCGAGCTTCTGGGGCGCCTCCCCGCAAGCTGGAACTCGCGATTGTCGGTTCCCCCTGCACTGCGTTCTCTCGTCATTTCCATCTTCCGGCATGATCCGTTTCGGATCCCGTTCTCAGCTTGGTGGGCACCGAGTTGCACATTGCGCGGCATCGCTGAACGCGCGGGAGTCGACGTGGCATTGCTGGCTGGCGAGGCCCTCGCTGCGATCGCAACCGAAGAGCATTTGGGCAGTGCCTCTGATCTCTTTCACACTGCCAGTCTGGCTGCTTATGCATGTGAACCCTCAGGCGCACGGGCCGCCCTGAAGTTCGCGCTCGACGAAATGGAGGACGTCCTCCATCAAGACGATGGCGACGGACCGTGGAACGAGGCGTTGCGGCCCGAGGGACCTGTAGAGGCAGCCGCGACCGACTACCTCTGGTCGATGCTCGGATCTCCAGACGCCAGCCGGCGATGGCGAGGCGCCCATGCCGTCCGTGGGCTCGTTCGATGGGGGCCGTCAACGGTCCTGCAGAGGCTGATGATGAACGCCGTCAACGGGGCGGTTTCGGCATTCCAAGACGGCGCGCTGCAATTCTACCGCCTGCACGCGTCAGAATGGCTCTTGGTCGCAATTCAGCGTGTCGCTGTCGACGCCCCGGCCCGCGTCGCTGCAGCCTCTTCCCTCTTGGATTTCTGGTCGTGTCCAAAAGCTAAACACGCGAAGATCCGGGGGCTGGCAGCGGGTATCGCGCTCTCGCTCCATCGAAGCGGCGTCGCAATCCGATCGCATGAAGACGTCGAACGCCTCTCTATGATCAATGCAGACCGATCAAACCCAGATGCACCCGCACCTGGGAAAAGGAGAGAGGGGGGAGAGGAAAGGTTTTTCTTCGACTACGATAGTCGCGATCACTTCCTACGGTCACTCGCATCGTCGTTTCAGATTTCTGAGGACGACGCCGAGGCCCGCCTCGAGCCGATTATGCGCGCGTTGGCGACAGACGGCACGGGCGTAGTCGTTAAGGAGGACGTGCGAGGCACCCGAGGCATGTTCCGATGGGATGGCCGTCGAGATCGACTTGCTCAGAGGCGGGACGGCTGGAATGCTTATTTATCCAAGCATGCCGTCATGGTTCTCTGTGGACATTTGCTCGATGGCGACTCTCCCGGCCGGGGAGACGAGGAGCGTTACTTCAGCCCAGCACACTTCCTGGAGAACCACGGGCTGGCGTCCGGAAGCGGAGAGATTTGGACTGCGGACCGCCGCCGGCACGTCCCGCTGGGCTGCCGACTAACCGTCCGCACCCCCGAGAAAGAATGGTTGGCGCAGGTCGATGAAATAGAGCCGAGCTGTCTCACCGATACTGGCGGTGAGCTCTGCGTCTGGGGAAATTGGACCGCACTGTCCGTCGTCATATAAAATGGAACATCAGAGCGGCTTGAGCTTTGGAGGCTCTGGTTCATTTGTGTGATTGATTATGCGGCTTGTTTTTGATGTTGCAAGCGGCGTTGTTGGATTGTCCGTTTCTTGATTTTCTTCCTTTCTCTGATGATGGCTTTGTCGCGTCCGAAGTAGACGTCGGCTGGTGTGACGTTGTTCAGGCTCTCGTGGTAGCGTTCGTTGTTGTAGTAATCGATGAAGGCCCCGATTTGGCGTTCGAGGTCACCGGGCAGATAGTAGTTTTCCAGTAAAACCCGGTTCTTCATTGTTTGATGCCAACGCTCGATCTTGCCTTGGGTTTGCGGGTGTAACGGTGCACCGCGAACGTGATCCATTTTGTGATCTTCCAGCCATTCGGCCAGATCACCGGAGATGTAACAGGACCCATTGTCGCTCAGCAGGCGTGGCATGTGGCGAACGACGGCATGGTCGCAGCCTGACGCCGCCAGTGCCAACTCAATTGTCGCCGTCACGTCCTCGGCCCGCATGTTCGTGCAGAGTTTCCAGCCAATAATGTAGCGGCTGTAATCATCCAGGATCGTGCTGAGATAAAACCAGCCCCAGCCAATGATCTTGAAGTAGGTGAAATCAGTTTGCCACATCTCGTTGATGGCAGTCGTTTTATCCGTGAACTCGTCGGCTGCTTTGATCACGACGTAGTCTGGCGCGGTGATCAGATCAGCTTCCTTTAGAAAGCGATAAGCCGATGATTCAGAGATAAAGTATCGCTTCTCATCAGTGTATTTGACCGCCAGTTCCCGGGTCGTCAGCGCCTCATGTTCCAGCGCGAACTCGATCAGATCATCCCGCCTCGCTTGCGGAATGCGGTTCCAGACCGACTTTGGGCGGGGTGAGCGGTCTGCCAGGGCGTCAAAGCCGCCTTCAACATAACGATCATACCAGCGGTAGAATGTGGTGCGCGGGATACTCAGCATATCGAGGGTCTGCTTTACAGGCAGATGAGACCCCTCAACAGTGCGGATGATCTCCAGCTTCTCGGATGCGGGGTATCTCATTCCTCGAACTCCCCAGCCCCTGTCATGCTTTTTTTGAGCAGACGGTTTTCCAGTGTCAGATCGGCGACGCATTCCTTCAGTGCCGTCGCCTCAGATCGCAGCTCCTTCACTTCAGGCGATGTCGCTTGCCGGGCCGTATCGCCAGACAGACGGCGTTTCCCGGCTTCAAGAAATTCCTTTGACCAACTGTAATACAGGCTTTCGGAGATACCCTCGCGCCGGCATAGCACCGAGATAGTTTCTTCGCCGCGAAGGCCCGCCAGAACAATGCGGATCTTCTCTTCGGAAGAATAGGTTTGTCGCGTCTTGCGGCGGATGGTTTTGACCAGCTTGTCGGCTGAAGCTTTGCTGGTTTCGGATTTCTTGTTCATCTTCACTCCTTGACGGTTACGATGAACCAGAAATCCTCCCTTAGCTAAACCTCAATTCTGTCCCACGAGTGCTGACGTCAGACACCCTGGGAGGTTCCCAGCAACACCGTGTCGCCACTCCCAGAGAAAGCCGCGGACTGAAGGCGGTCAGGACCGCCGCCGGTCATAAAACTCACGGTGGCGGAGAACCTCAGCAAATCCTCGGCGCTTTTCTTGCCCTGCAGATCATCGTGACTGGCCCCGGTGAGCGCCTCATAAGCCGCGTTAACGGCCTTCATCCGCGCCTCGTTGCCTGGGTTGAGGTCCGGGTGCAGCTGACGCACCAGGCCGCGGTATTTCTGCCGGATCTCATCCGGCGTTACCGGCAACGCAAGCTCAAGTTCCTCGAGTGCCTCCTCGATTTCCTTGGCGGTTCCCGTGTGCCCGCCCATGCCGCCCACTTCGAAGGTATGATGGTAAGTTTCCACGGGACGCTCCGGCATACGGACGCCCCACAGTCGTTTTCCGTGCCGATCGATGCACCATGCTTCGTCCACATGCGTGTAAAGGTATCTGTCTCGGCGTGGGCTGAGCGCGATGCAGTTTATCGCCAAGTGGGGCTCCCCCCAGAAAATACCTCCATCCTCGTCAAGATCGAGACGAAGGCGCCCAGCTGCGACTTCGGGCGTGGCGGAAAGGTCTGTCTCGAAATCGACCTTTAGGTCCGCGCCATAGACGGTCAGAATATTCATCTTTGATCGCGTCGCGAAACCTTGGCCTTCGGGATGGACATCAAGCGCATAAACCGGGCGCTCCAGTTGTTCGATCATGGGGTTGCCGCCCTGCTCGGAGATGAACATCACCGCGCCTGGTGCACCGAGGCTTGCCTCGGACTTTGCGAGGTCATCGAAGGAAAGGACGCCGCCACGTGTGGTGAAGTGCTTGCGAAAGGCGGGGTCCGGACGATCCGCGGGCGCGATCGCCTCTACAGTGAGTTCTCGCCAAGCGCCTTCGGCATCCTCGAATGTTTCAGAGGTCGCAGGTAGCGCAACCTGGCTGGCCCAGGCCTCGGGAGACGGTGGCAGCGGCACCAAGGTCAACTTATCGAGGTCAAGCTCGATGGGTTTCCCCGGCTTGATTTTGGCCTGATGAGACCCAGGGCGCGGCGGTTCAGTGTAGACTGCTAAAGCGTCCTTGGCGCTCATCTCGACGCCTTCTAAATAGAGGGCGTAGGTCTTTCCGTTCTTGGCGCGGCTGATTTCACCGGCCTTCTCCAGCCACGAGACCAGGTTGCTGACAAGGCGCCCGTCCTCGGCGCCCACTTCCGACTTCATCTTGTTCTGCAGGATGCCAGGCTTCTCCGCGACGGCTCTACGTATAGCGTCGAAGAGGTCGATGGCGGCGAGATGCTTCTCGGCATCAGCGCGGTATTCCTCGAGGTGATCGAACTCCGATACCAGATCATGCAGCATCTCCAGTCCTTTACGGTCACCGGTGATGGCCAGCATGGTGCCGCCCTGGGTGAGCGCGGGCATGCTAAGGCTGAGCCTCTTACCGTTTCCTCTGGGATCTTCGAGCCACTTGCGAATGAGCGGAAGACTCTCGCGAGCCGCTGTGGCCGCATCCGTGTACCTGCGATTCGAAATTCTATCCTGTAATGCCTGTAATTGGCTGAAGTAGGCCTGCCCCGGCATCTCATGGGACTGTGCCTCAAGGCGCTCTTTCATTTCCCGTTCAAGGTCCTCGAAGCGGCTCCGGCGCTGACCACCAACGCCATCGTCGCTTGAGCCGGCCGCCTCGCGGGCCACTGGGAGACCCTTGTCGCGTCTCGCCGCTTTTCCTCCACCGAACATCTTCCTTAAAATGCTGAATACCATATCAACGCCTGCCTGATACCTTTGCCGCCGTAAATCGCTGCTCCCCAGCTACCCCCTAAGAAAATCGCGCGAACGTCTATAGCGCAATCATGGAAAGAACGCGTGCTTACGCATGCCATCTTTCTCAGGAAACCTCGCAAATAAATCCTTCGCTCTTTCAGATTTTGGCCAAGATCGCTTTTGTCCAGAGCGGACAGCACGGCCGGGCAACACGAAAGGAGCCACGCAAATATAGAAACCTCCGATTTCGGCCCTTCGTGCTCGATGCGCGAGCCAAGGGGATCTCCGAGCTTCTGACCTCCGACTTTCCTGACCCCCGGGACGAAACCCGGTTCGGCACATCACTGAAGGAGGACACATGTTTCACACCAATCTCATCACACGCGCGGACCTCTGCGTCACCTCGCCAGAAGAACTCGAACTCCGCAAGTTCCTGTCGGAACATAGAGAAGGGTTGGCCCATGCGGCGGCTCTTCTGGCGGACAGGCGGGGCGCGCGGCTCGTCGCGGCGATCAGCGAGGCTCTCGAACAGCCAGGGCGCATGACACGCCGCCTACATCGACTTCTGCTCGAACTGCGCGGAATCCTGTTCCTGGATCATGCATATGATGATCCCGAAGCTGACTTCGGTTGCCTTCAAATGCTGGAACCCGAAGACCCGGTGGTCCCAGAAATCTGCCTACTGGCAGACGGCCTGAACGACGCCCTACGCGTTGCCGGTATCACACCGGTCTCGGACGAGCGCGCCGCCTGAAGCCCGGTCACCACACCGCCTCGAGCATTGCGCGGCGGTGTGGGACCTGCACCGCGTGTGAGCAACGGACCTTGTTTTCACCCGCGCAAAAGACCGGCGGCCAAGGCCAATGCTCAAGAACCGCCACGCCTCCAGATCGTCTCCCAAGACTCGGAGCATGAAGCCGAAGAATAGGCACCCACAGACCGTTTTCTGCATGTAGGGGAGATTCATCATGCATAACTCCACCACCCTCGATATCAGCCAGGCACGCTTCAACGCGGCTGCCGCAGCGGAGAAGCACCTGCGCTACAACGGGGCCAGCCTGTGCGATCTGCTCGATGCCCTCGAGGACGAAAGTGGCTTCGCGGCACTCTGCGACCTGCACGCCGCTCTCGGCCATTCGGTGCCCGATGCCGGCGCCGTAGAGGCAGCGCTGCGCCATATCCACCACGTGCTGGGGAACCAGAAGGCTTCCACGCTCGACCGCATAGGATACGAAAGGCGGCTGCCGGCGTCCGATATGACTCGCTGGCACGGGGCGCGCATCAGCGATCTTCTCACCCTGTTTTCATGCGGAGAGTGAGATCATGGTGCGGTGCATTCTTCAAATGACACGGGAACGCCGCCTGAGCGTCTTCCCGGACAAAGTCGGCATGGAGCAGGACATCTGTGATGTCACACTTTGGCTGATGGAAAAGTATGGTCCGAAATCGGTCCACGTCTGGATCGACAGGCACTACACGCAAATCGGTCGTGAGATCGCCGGCGTCACCGTCATGACGTCACCACACCATCCTGACCGCCTTTCGGATGCTGCCTATGGCGCGTTCCTCGCGCTCGGCTACGAGATCCACGACTCCGGCGCAGATACCTACGGACACCAGTTCTGCGACGGGAAGCACTCGAGGCACGAAGCGCTGCAGGCGTATTCCAGGGTCGAGAATGCGCTCAAACCTCGGACCACCCGCACAGCGAGCGAAAATCAGGAGTAGGCATTCTCGATCAGCTGGGCGAGAAGCAGTAGCTCGCCCGCTGAATTCATCCCTTTGATCTGTCGATCAAATTGAAGAAAACGATGGTTGGGAGAAGAATTTCCTTCGTCTTTCTGAGAAGTGGCCAATCTTGATCCGCGTTAAGCCCCTGATAGAAAAGGAAAAAAGTTCACTTCGCGCTTGACCCAGCTTGTCAGCGTTGCTATATCTCCCCCTGCAGCAGAACGGCCGCCAAGAGAGTGGCCACCTTGAAGCGGCGCGACAGCCGCGGCCCGGTCGATGACCTGGTCAACCAATGGCGATGGTAAAGGGAGTTCTGCGTGCGCCATTTCACCTCTATTGGCCTACCGATCTTTCGATCGACGATCGTCGATGCTGTCACTTCGGGTCTGTACCCAGGATGTCAGCCTCTCTCGCCTCTTGAAGCGGTCATGACGGCCGCGACCGGATGCAACGCATCCGCCCGTGTTTCGGCACTCGTGCCCAGCATTCTCAAGAGGCTCATGACCAAAAGGACGCAATCCCCTAAAGCGGACGTCACTCGGCTCGAAACTCTGCCTTCGAACAGATCAGAGGAACAAGGCAACTTTAAAGATAGAGATGCTGCGTTGCAGAAGTATGGAAACATCATCGACGGCCATCATCTTACAAACCAACAGTGGCTGCACGCTATGAGCGCACTCCGGGAGATCTTGTGCGTCATCTTCGACGCGAAGAGCACCTTCCCTCAAGCTACTTTGGACGGCGATCGGCCCAAGCCCGATGATCGAGACCGAGGCGATCAATGACTAACCGTAAAGAAGTCACCCCCGTGGTCAACGCGCGCTTTACAAAAGAAGGGCAATTAGCAGCCCGCACTGCTCATCAGAGAGGAGCGCCACTGTCGACGCGTTCGATGTGCCACTGTGAGGTGGAGATGGGTGTCGATGAGAACCATCAGGGGCGCGCCTCCTATGTCGAACTCGTGTCGCACATGGCTACGAAGCCCAAGGATGCAGAACTGATTGTTGGCCGCTTATGGTTGGTGCTCAGTGTTATCGCGGACGCTTTCGCGCGAGACGGCGCATACTTACCATGGCGTAGCCAAGATTCATGCAGAGCAACTGACTACCAAGCAAAAGAGAACAGTGGAGGTGGCACGAGGAATGTCTGACATCAAAGGAAAGAAAGCTATCATTTACGCTCGTGTCTCATCTCGCCGACAGGTCGAAGAAGGTCATGGGTTGGATTCG
Organism: Roseovarius sp. MBR-154; assembly: GCF_053628595.1. NCBI lineage: Bacteria > Pseudomonadati > Pseudomonadota > Alphaproteobacteria > Rhodobacterales > Roseobacteraceae > Roseovarius > Roseovarius sp. MBR-154. The sequence continues at coordinate 230,323 of NZ_JBRJGR010000005.1, read as the reverse complement.
CAGATCAAGATCTGCGAAGAATATGGTGACCGTCTTGGGTTGCGGATTGAAGAAGTGTTTACCGACACTATTACTGGTAAGACCGCAAAGCGCGATGGATTGGATGGCGCGCTGCAGTTTCTGAGAAAGAACAAATCAAAACAACCAGTCATTCTCATTGACGACATAGACCGGCTGGCCCGGGAGGTAAAAGGACATTGGTCGGTAAGGGAAGATATTGAGAAGGCTGGGGGTCAACTATACAGCCCCCGGTTTAAATTTGGCAGTGACGCAAATTCACGTTATAGCGAGAATATACATGCGGCAAGTGCCCAGTATTTTCGCGAAAAAAACCTTGAGACAGTCTTGGAAAGAATGCGGGCCCGTATTCTGTCAGGATACTGGTGCTTACGCGCTCCGTTAGGGTATGAATTCAGGGATGTTCCAGGCCACGGAAGACTCATAGCGCCAATTGAGGATGTCCAAGGGCCGCTTGCGGAAATTCTGGAAGGGTTCGCATGCGGAAGGTTTGAAACGCAATCGGAAGTAAAGCGCTACATTGAATCTCGCCCAGAGTTCGCCCGTTACTGCGCTAAATCAGGACGTTTCAAGATAGATCGCGTTCGAGATGTTCTTGAACAGATCCTTTATTCTGGTCATATTCTCTACCCGCGGTGGAATGTTACACTTAGAAAGGCACATCATCAGGCGCTGATATCTCTTGAGACGCATCAAAAGATTCTCGATCGCCTGAACGGTAAACCTGTAGCTCCGATCAAACAGGACCGCAGTGAAGATTTCCCACTCCGAGGGTTTGTACAGTGCTCTGAGTGCGGGCACCATCTGACATCTAACTGGTCGAAGGGGAAAAATAAGTGGTACCCTTACTATTTCTGCTGCTACCGAAAATGCTCGAAATTCAAAAAGTCAATTCGCCGTGACGAATTGGAAGGCAGTTTTGAGGCCCTCCTGGCAGAACTCGAACCCCATGAAGAGCTTTTTTCCGTGGTCCGTGCTATGCTGGAGGACATCTGGAACGACCGGTCTGCGGTAGAGCAGTCGCGGAAAAAACAGCTGGCGAAGAAACTGCGGACGCTTGAGGGCGAAGTCGACCAGCTTGTCGACCGTATCATTCAAAGCAACAATGACCGGGTCGTTGCGGCTTATGAGGACAAGCTCGAGCGGCTTCAGATGGCGCAAGTCGCAACCAAGGAAAAACTCGATAATTTGACTGTCGAAGAGGGCTCGTTTGAGGACTTGTTCGAACACTCCATGGAGTTTCTATCAAGTCCTTGTAAAATATGGAAAAATGGCGACTACGTTTGGCAGCGTACGGTGCTCAGATTAGCTTTCAGCGAAAAGCTCACCTACTGCTCCAAAGAGGGACTTCAAACACCAAAACTTTCCTTTCCTTTCAGAGTCTTATCTGACGCCAAAAATAGAAAAGGAGATTTGGTGGAGCCTAGGGGGATCGAACCCCTGACCTCTTGCATGCCATGCAAGCGCTCTCCCAGCTGAGCTAAGGCCCCGAAAACAGGCCCGCGTCGGGCCGTGCGCCGCTATCTAGGCAAAGCGGCGGGCGGGATCAAGAGGAAAATCCCGCCCGGTGATCATTACAACTCGTTGTCGTCAGAGGCGACATCGGCGATATCGTCGAGCGAGACATCATCGTCCTCGTCATCCTCCAGAAGATCGTCGTCGATCTCCACATCGACATCGTCATCATCATCGACGAGGTCGCTGCTCTGCTCGCTGCTGCCGCCCTTGAGCTTCTTGGTTTCCGCGTCCTCGGCATCGGGCCGCATGGAGCGGGTCTTGCCGGTGGCCAGTTCCACCACCTCGCCGGTATAGGGGCTGACGATCGGGGTCTTGTTCAGGTCGTAAAAACGCTTGCCTGTGGTCGGGCACAGACGCTTCACGCCCCATTCTTCCTTGGCCATGGGTGATCCTCTTTCACTGACATCTCTTGCAGGTGATCCGCGTCCCCTGCCATAACGCCCTTGTGCTGTCAAAGGCTTTGCGGCGGCATGCGACACCCGGTTCGGAGGGCATATGGGCCAACATCTCCTGTCAGGCAACCCCCCTGTTGCGGTCAGCCTGCGACGCAGTCCCCGGGCGCGGCGGATTTCGCTGCGGGTCTCGGGACTTGACGGGCGCGTGACCCTCACGGTGCCGCGCGGGGTCAGCGAGGCCGAGGCGCTGAAATTCGCGACCTCCAAGGGCGATTGGCTGCGCGCGCAACTGGCCGGGCAACCAGAGTGCCTGCGCGTGTCTCCGGGCATCGAACTGCCCGTCGAGGGACGTTTTTTGCGAATCGGCCCCGGTGCGGGCCGGGGCGTGCGCCTGAGCGACCATGCGATCGAAGTGCCCGGACCCGAGGCGCAGTTGCCCGCCCGCCTCGAAGGCTGGCTCAAGGCACGTGCGCGCGACCGGCTGGCCGCGGCCTCCGACGCCTATGCCGCACGGCTTGGCCGGGGTTATTCCCGCATCACCCTGCGCGACACCCGCTCGCGCTGGGGATCGTGCTCGTCGCGCGGCGCGCTCAGCTATTCGTGGCGGCTGATCATGGCCCCGCCCGAGGTGCTCGATTATGTAGCCGCGCATGAGGTGGCACATCTCGCCGAGATGAACCATTCCCCCGCCTTCTGGGCGGTGGTGGCGCGGCTCTCGCCCGATTACGAGACCCCGCGCCGCTGGCTGCGCCGCGAGGGGGCCGCACTGCACCGCTATCGTTTCAGCGATTGACCGACGCGCAATTTGTGATCACATAGACGCATGCTGATTTCGCCCCGCCCCGATCCGGCCCCGGCGGCCCATGACCGCGTCTATCGCGGATTGCGCTCGCGCATCATGCATGGCGAGATCGGCCCCGGTCAGGCGCTGACCCTGCGCGGCATTGCCGCCGAATTCGAGGTCTCGATGACCCCCGCCCGCGAGGCGCTGCGCCGCCTCTCCGCCGAAGGCGCGCTCACTATGTCGAACTCGGGCCGCGTCTCGACCCCGGAACTCAGCAATGAACGGATCGAGGAACTGGCCGCCCTGCGCTCATTGCTGGAGGTGGAACTGGCGAGCCGCGCCCTGCCGCGCGCGCATATCGCGCTGATCGACCGGCTTCAGACCATCAACGCCCGGATCACCGAGGATATCGCCCGGCAGGATGCCGTCGCCTATATCCGCCGCAATCTCGAGTTCCACCGCACGCTCTATCTGCGCGCGCAGGCCCCGGCGATGCTGGCGATGGCCGAAACCGTCTGGCTTCAGCTTGGGCCCACCATGCGCGCGCTCTACGGGCGGCTGCGGCGCAAGGATCCACCGCATTACCACCGTCTGATGATCGCCGCGCTCAAGGCCGGGGACGAGCCAAGTCTGCGCCTCGCGGTACGCTCGGACGTGACGCAGGGCCTGCGCATGCTGGTGGGCTGAGGAATGGACCTCGCGCCGCTGCTGATCGCGCTTGGCGCGCTGTTCCTCGTCGGGCTTGCCGCCGATACGGTCGGACGGCGCACCCGCCTGCCCCGGGTCACGCTGCTGCTGGCCTGCGGAATCGTGGTGGGCGGTTCCGGACTTGATCTCATCCCGCCGGAAATGCGCTCGCTCTACGATTTCCTGTCGATCATGGCGCTGACCATGGTGGCCTTTCTTCTGGGCAGTTCCCTGACCCTTGACCGTCTGGCACAGCATGGCCGGGCGATCCTGCTGATTTCGCTCTGCATCGTTCTCGTCACCCTGGCGGTCGTCAGCCTCGGGCTGTGGCTCGCCGGTCTGCCTGCCCCGGTGGCGCTGCTTCTGGGGGCCATCGCCACGGCAACCGCGCCCGCCGCGACGCAGGACGCGATCCGGCAGGCGGGGGCAGAAGGGCCGTTTGTGGATCTTATCCTCGGGATCGTGGCCATCGACGACGCTTGGGGGCTGCTGGCCTTTTCACTGGCCGCCGTCGGCGCGCATATGCTCTCGGGGGGCGCGGGCGCGGGGCTGCTCACCGGCGCACTCTGGGAAATCGGTGGTGCGGTGGCGCTTGGCGGCCTCATCGGCTGGCCCGCCGCCTATCTCACTGGTCGCATCAGCCGGGGCGAACCGCTGGAGACCGAGGCCATCGGCCTGGTCTGCCTGACCGCGGGGCTCGCGATCTGGCTCGATGTCTCGTTCCTCATCGCGGGCATGGTTGCGGGCATGCTGATCGCCAATCTCGCCCGCCATCACGAGCGCGCCTTTCACGAGATCGAGCACCTGCAATGGCCGTTCATGGTGCTCTTCTTCCTGCTGGCGGGCGCGCGGCTCGATCTGTCGCTGCTGGCCAGGATCGGCCTCATTGGCGGGCTCTTCATCCTGTTGCGCAGCGTGGCGCGCGTTGCGGGCGGATGGATCGGCGGGCGGCTTGCGGGGCTCCCGGCGCAGGAGTGCAACTGGTGCGGGGCCGCATTGCTGCCGCAGGCGGGCGTCGCCGTGGGCATGGCGCTGATCGCGGCGCGTGAGTTTCCGCAGCATGGCGAAATGATCCTCACCCTCACCATCGGCTCCACGGTGGTGTTCGAACTGATCGGCCCGGTGATGACCCTGATCGCCATTCGCCGGGTGCAGGGGGCGCGGCGCTGAACGCGCTCAGGCCGCGAGGCCCTTCTTGCCGAGATCGAGAAACTTCTGGCGGCGGTCCTTGATCAACGCCTTGCGGTCCTTTTTGGACAATTCGCTCAGCATTGCCGTGATCGTCTTGCCCACGGCCTTGATCGTCGCCGCAGGGTCGCGATGCGCGCCGCCCAACGGCTCGTCGATGACCCGGTCCGCGACGCCCAGCTTGATCAGGTCCTGCGCGGTCAGGCGCAGCGCCTCGGCGGCCTCGCGCATCTTCTCGGCATCCTTCCACAGGATCGAGGCGCAGCCCTCAGGCGAGATCACCGAGTAGACCGAATGTTCCAGCATCGCCACGCGGTTGGCGCTGGCAAAGGCCACCGCCCCCCCCGATCCGCCCTCGCCGATGATCACCGACACCAGCGGCACGCCGATGCCGAGGCAAGTCTCGGTCGCGCGTGCTATGGCCTCGCTTTGCCCGCGCTCCTCGGCGCCCTTGCCGGGATAGGCACCGGGCGTATCCACCAGCGTGATCACCGGCAGGCCGAAGCGGTCGGCCATCTCCATCAGGCGCACCGCCTTGCGATAGCCCTCGGGGCGCGCCATGCCGAAATTGCGGGTCAGGCGGCTCTTGGTGTCGTTGCCTTTTTCGTGGCCAATCACCATCACCGGGCGATCATCGAGCCGCGCAAGCCCGCCCATCACCGCCTCGTCCTCGCCAAAGGCGCGGTCGCCCGCCAATGGCGTGTATTCGCTGAACAGCGCGTCGATATAATCGCGGCAATGCGGTCGGTCGGGATGGCGCGCCACCTGGCATTTGCGCCATGGAGTGAGGGTCTTGTAGAGATCGCGCAGCATTTCGGCGGCCTTGCGGTCGAGCGCGCCCGCCTCGTCCTCGACATCCATTTCCTCGCTTGTGCGCGCCAGCGCGCGCAACTCTTCGGCCTTGCCTTCGATTTCCGCCAGAGGCTTTTCAAAGTCGAGGTAATGGGTCATCGCTGCGCCGTCTCCGTGATTGCCGTGGCGTTATATGGCTGGCCTGAGCCGGATTTGCAATCGGAACAACCGGGCCGGTCACGGCATCAGCCGCGCGCGGGCGGCAGAGGGCATTGGCCGAGCGCCCAGAGAGAAAGGGCCCCGATGATGACCCAGCCCTGTGGCTCGCCCAAAGCAAGAAGCGTCGCCGCGCTGAACGCACACCACAAGACCGGGACGAGCCCGACGACAAGGCTCGCACGCCCCGGCCAAACCAGCGTCAGAAGGCCGAGACAGGCAATCGCTGTCGGATCGGGAGAAATCCCGACGATCTCGGCCTGCACCAGGGGGCGCCCGAAAACGAGACCTATCAGAGGGTGCAGGATCGTGGCATGAACAAGCAGACCCCAGCCAAGGACGGCCCCCGCGCCACGCCGCACCGACCACGTCCAGCGACCAAAGACGGCGATCGCGGCCAGCAGGACAGCCTGCACACCGAACCCCCAGGCAGCATGGACAACCGGCCAGTTGATTGGCGCATAGCGAGCGGCTAGGAATTGCGCCGCTCCTACACAGGCCAACGCAGATAGGATCAGAACGGCCCGGATGTGCAGTGGCCGCCCGCTGATCAGAACTGGCAGAGCCAGAAGACCGAGCAGCGCCGCGATCACTGGAGCGGGCCAGAGCGCGCGGTTCTGCAATTCGAACAGCCGCCAGTAGACCTCCGGCCCGAACATCAGGAAATCGCCCGGCGCGTAGCTCAGCCATGTCTCCATCAGAGGTTCGAGAGGTCAGCCGCCATGCGCCGCCGCAGGGCCGCATCGGGCACCGGGCCCCGCGCCACCGCCTTGTTCTCGCGCAGATGCGCGACCTGCCGGGTGGCGGGAATGGCAACGGTCACCGCCGGGTGCGAGATCACGAATTTCAACAGCACCTGAGCCCAGCTTTGCGCGCCGATCTCGGCGGCCCACCCGGGCAGCGGCTGGCCCTTGAACCGATCCACCAACGCCCCGCGTCGATAGGGCCGGTTCACGATCACGGCAATCCCGCGCTCTGCCGCCAGAGGCAGCAACCGCGCCTCGGCCTCGCGGTCGAGCACATTGTAGGTCAGTTGCACGAAGTCGAGCGGCTGCTCGCGCATGATCCGCTCCATGAGATCATGCCGACGACCATGCGAGGTGGTGATGCCGACATGACCAAGCCGCCCTTCGTCCTTCATCGCGAAGAGATGCTCGAGATGCGCCTGCCAGGCCCGCAGGTTATGCACCTGCATGAGATCGAACTCCGACAGGCCCCAGTTGCCCGCCGCCTGCGCGATCTGCGTCGGTCCCTCTTCGGGGGCCGATGTCCAGACCTTTTCCGCCGAGAATATGGACGAACGGTCGGGGAGCCGTGCCAGACCGTGGCCGATGGTATCCTGCGATGAGCCATACATCGGCGAACAGTCGATCATGCCGCCGCCCTCGTCGGCGAAGGCTTTGATCACATCGGCACATTGCGCGCGCAGGGCCGGATCCTCTCCGACATTGAAGGTGATCCAACTGCCCAAGCCGATCACAGGCAGCCGCGCGCCAGTCGAGGGGATCGTTCGCCACTCCCCGGGCGACGCAGTCTCGGCCCCGGCGGCAGGCCCCATGACAAGGCCCGCCATGGCCGCCGACATACCGCCCAGCAGATCCCGTCTCGACAGAGTCATGACATATCTCCCGATGCCGTTCGCGTTCCCGGGCAAGGTAACGCAAAGCCGATCGCTTGCCACCCCGCAGGGTCACGCAGGCCACGGGATCACGGGAGCGCACGCGACCGTCAGGCGCGTTCGGAATATTCCATGGTTTCGGTGTTCACGACGATATCCTCGTCCTGCCCCACAAAGGGCGGCACCATGACCTTGACGCCATTGTCGAGAATCGCCGGCTTGAAGCTGTTGGCGGCGGTCTGCCCCTTCACCACCGGCTCGGTCTCGACAATCTTGCAGACCACCTTCTGCGGCAGGGTCGCGTTCAGCGCCTCGCTGTCGTGGAATTCCACGGTGATCGTCATGCCATCCTGCAGGAACGGGCGGCGGTCACCAAGAATATCGGCGGGCAGTTCGATCTGCTCATAGGTCTCGGTATCCATGAACACGAGGTTTTCGCCCTCCTGATAGAGGAACTGCTGGTCTTTCTGCTCCAGTCGCACGCGCTCGACCTTGTCGGCGCTGCGGAACCGTTCATTGAGTTTCGATCCGTTGCGCAGGTTGCGCATCTCGACCTGGGCAAAGGCCCCACCCTTGCCGGGCTTGACGTGATCGACCTTGACTGCGGCCCACAGGCCGCCATTATGCTCCAGCACGTTACCGGGGCGTATCTCGTTTCCGTTGATCTTGGGCATGTGTTCAAACCATGACAAAAGGTTGATGAGAGCTCGGCAGCACCTATATATCGGGTGATGACGGGTGACAAGACAACCAGATCTCGTGCGATGGCGACGGAAGCTATGCAAATTTTGCAAGCTTGTTATGCGTTTCCGCTCTATCCGAATCGCTCAAACTTCGTCATACCCACCAGCACGCCCAAAACGCAAGAGCAATAAGAACAGGACGAATGATGAAGGATTTCGTTGACGGCACGGCTTTCAATGCCGAACAGGGCAACCGTGCACGCAAACTTTTCGCAGCCGTTGTACTGGCTGCGTTGGATGATGCCATCTCCGACGACAAGAAGTATGGCAACGGCCCCGAGCAGATCGCTCGTTGGGCGCGCTCCCGCGATGGCCGCGAGGTTCTCAGCTGCGCGGGCATCGACCCGAACGAGCGCGTGGTCTCCGGCCTGATGGACTTCGTGTCCAAGGGCGTTCGCACCTCCGTCGCGCTGTCGCGCGAGGAGAGCGAGCGGCGCAACGCCGCCGCACAGGCCGAAGCCGCCTGACACCTCACGGACCCGCAAGGATCAAGGGCCCTGCCGCATGCGGCGGGGCCTTTGCTTTGGCGCGCGGCGTCGATATCACGACCCGGGCAGACCGCAGCAAGGGCAGGCCATGACACGCGCGATCATGATACAGGGCGCCGGGTCCAATGTCGGCAAGTCCATGCTGGTGGCGGGGCTGGCGCGCGCCTTTACCCGGCGCGGGCTGAACGTGGCCCCGTTCAAGGCGCAGAACATGTCCAACAACGCCGCCGTCACCGAGGATGGCGGCGAAATCGGTCGCGCGCAGGCCTTGCAGGCGATGGCGGCCGGCCGCGCGCCGCATCGCGACATGAACCCCGTGCTCCTGAAACCCGAGAGCGAGACCGGCGCGCAAGTGATCGTGCAGGGGCGGCGCGTGGGCACCCTCGCGGCGCGCGACTATACCGGCGAAAAGCCGCGCCTTCTGGCCCCGGTGATGGAAAGCTTCACCCGCCTGAGCGCCACCGCCGATCTGGTGCTGGTCGAGGGCGCAGGAAGCCCGGCAGAGATCAACCTGCGCAAGGGCGATATCGCCAATATGGGCTTTGCCGAGGCCGCAGGCGTACCGGTGATCCTGCTGGGCGATATCGACCGGGGCGGCGTCATTGCGCAGATCGTCGGCACGCAGGCGGTGCTTGCGCCGCAGGACGCGGCGCGCATCAAGGGCTTTGCCATCAACAAATTTCGCGGCGATGTCAGCCTCTTCGATGACGGACTGCAAGAGATCGTCAGCCGCACCGGCTGGCCCTCGCTCGGGGTGGTGCCGTGGTTCCACGACGCCTGGCGCCTGCCCCCCGAGGATGTTCTGGAACTGACCTCCTCCAAGGGTGGGGCCTGCAAGATCGCGGTGCCGCATCTGGGGCGGATCGCCAACTTCGACGACCTCACCCCACTGGCCAATGAGCCGGGCGTCACGGTGCAGATTGTCGAGGCGGGCACCGCCCTGCCCGGCGATGCCGACCTGATCCTGATCGCGGGCAGCAAATCGACCATCGCCGATCTGGCGGCGTTCCGTGCGAATGGCTGGGATATCGACCTGGCCGGCCATGTCCGACGCAGGGGGCACGTGCTGGGGATCTGCGGCGGCTACCAGATGCTGGGTCGCAGCATCGCCGACCCGAACGGGATCGAGGGCGCGCCCGGCACGGTCGAGGGTCTTGGCCTGCTCAATGTTCACACCGTCATGCAGCCGCAAAAGCGCCTCGCGCTCCGCAATGCGCAGGATATCGCAAGCGGCGCGCCGCTCTCGGGCTATGAAATCCACCTTGGCGCCACCACCGGGCCGGATTGCGCGCGCGCCTGGCTCCGGGTGGACGGGCGGCCGGAGGGGGCCACGTCAGAAAACCGGCGCATCCGGGGCACCTATCTGCACGGGCTGTTCGGCAATGACACCTTCCGCGCCGCGTATCTGGCCGGGTTGGGCGCGGTCTCGGATCTGGCCTATGACGCCACGGTCGAGCAGACGCTCGACGCGCTCGCCGGGCATCTGGAGACGCATATGGATCTCGATCTGATCTGGCGGCTGAGCGCGCCGGGAGACGAGCCCTCCACCGCCTAGCCGAGCGCGGGCCGCATCACCGTCGGGTTCAGCAACAGATGCGTCGCCATCGCGCCGATCCACATCGCGGTGACGGCGACCCATGCGGTCAGTGCAAAGATCGCACCGCCCGACATGCCCGCGCCCACGGCGCAGCCCCCGGCCAGCATCGAGCCGAAGCCCATCAGCGCCGCGCCCAGGAGGTAACGCTCCATCGGCGTGTCGGGGCCGAAGCGTTCGATCTTCCACTCGCGGTTGACCAGCGCCATCGCCGCCGCCCCCACGAACACCCCCGGAACCAGACCCACGCCAAAACTCAGCGGCAGCGAGGTGCTGTTGACCAGCCCCATCAGCGTGTCGGTCGACGGGCCGGTAAAGGTGACCGAGGAAATCGGGATCACCCCGAAGGAGGCCTGCGCGATCATGAACGTCACCAGCCAGCCAAGCCCCACGGCAAGCCCGACCCCCATTCCGGCAATCGCATGGCTCAGCCGCACATGACGCGCCATCGCCAGCATGAACCCGGCGATCAGCACCAGCGCGGCGCAGCCCGCTGCGACCAAAGGGCTCATGCCAAGCTGCGACAGGATGCTGCGCGCCTCGCCACCAGGCACCAGCCAGAGCGTTGCCAGCCCCTCGCGCGCGGGCGAGAGCACGCCGCGCAGCGCCGATTGCGCCACCACGGTCAGCACCAGCCCGGTGATGAGCGCGCGCAGGTTGCCAGTGGCCGACAGCACCAGAAGGCGGCTCGCACAGCCGCGCGCAAGGATCATGCCCGCACCAAACATCAGCCCGCCGATGATCGCACCTGACAGGCTGCCGGTCGCCGCCAGCGGACGCGCCTCGCTCACATCGAGCAACCCGGCCGCAATGGCCCCCTGCACCGACAGAACCCCGGCGGAAAACGCGATGAGCCAGATCGACAGGCGCGGCCCCAGCCCACGCTCGGCCACCTCGATGGTCGCCGCCCGCAGGCAGAACCGCGAATGCTGCGCCGCCGTCCCGAAGATCACGCCAACAAGCGCCCCGGCCATCGCGAGAACGGCCCCATCCCCATAGGTATCAATGAGTGCTTCCAGCATCGCGGGACTTTCACATGGTTTCTCGGGGGCCTACCCGACGGGCGGCCCGCCTGCCTTGAGGTTGGTCAACCGGGCCGTCCGTGCGGCCCGGTCGCCGCGCGTTACTCCAGCGCGTCCTTTACGATCTCGTCGAGCAGCGCCTGCACCTTCTGCATCTCGCCCTCCGGGTAGGTGCGATAGCCCACCATCACCTCGCCCTCGCGCTCGGCGACAAAGACGCCATAGGGACAATGCGCGATATTCATCGGATCGGCCTCCATCACCTCGCGCGACAGCGTGGCGGAGCAAAAGAGGAAGATATCCGCCGCCTCGAATATCTTGACGTCGCTGCCCACATCCGCGCCGGTGCGGTTGAGCATCTCGCCCACATGGCTGGTGAGGTCGATCACCAGCCCGCGGTCGAGGATGGCGCTTTCGACCGCGAATGTCGCATCACCGAAGGTGCCGTCGAACGGGTAGGTCACCGCCTCCTGCGCCGCCACCGGCAGCGCCATGAGGCCGAGAATCCCGGCCAGATTTGTCTTGTTCATTCCATATACTCCTTAATCAGACAGGCGTTCGCGCGCCGATCAATCGAACATGTCCGTGGTGATGCCCGCATACCAACCGACCGATTCCTCGTAGGTGGCCTTGCGGGTCGCCGCATCCTCGCCGGTCTGCGAGATGAAGCCGTCGACCTTGGCAATCTTTTCCTCGGTGGCCTCATAGGTCGCGCCGACCTTGACGCCATCATCAGCGGCGATGAGCGACCAGCAGGTATTGGTGAACTTCGCCGGGAACACCGTCGACCCGGTCAGCGCGCCGCGCACCGCCATGGCGCAGACCTTGGCCTGGGAATTGGCGGCAAAGCCGGATTTGGGCATGTCGCCCTGCGCGGCGGCATCGCCCAGGACATGCACGTCCGGGTCCGTCTTCGACGACATGTCGGCGGCATTGACCGGGGCCCAATTGCCCTCCGTCACCCCCGCCATGTCGGCGATGCGGCCCGCCTTCTGTGCCGGGATGACGTTGCAGACATCGACCTTTTCCACCATGCCGTCGATGTCGATGGTCATCGCCTCGGGGTCCACGCTCACGTTCTTGCCGCCGAAATCGGGGCCGATGCGCTCGATCATGCCGGTGTAATGGCGTTGCCAGCCCTCCTCGAAGAGGGCCTGCTTGGAGAATTTCTCCTTGGGATCGACGATGAGGATCTTGGCGGTCGGGTTCACCTGCTTGAGCACATGCGCCACCATCGAGACCCGCTCATAGGGGCCCGGCGGACAGCGATAGGGGTCGGGCGGCGCCACCAGGGCAAAGCGCCCGCCCTCCGGCATGGCCATGATCTGCGCCTTGAGAAGCTCGCTCTGCGATCCGGCCTTGTAGGCGTGCGGCATGCGGTTCTGCGCGGCCACGGACCAGCCCGGCACGGCATCCTCGACGAAATCGATGCCGGGGCTGAGGATCAACCTGTCATAGGGCAGCACCGCGCCGCCGGCGAGGCTGACGGTCTTGGCCGAGCGGTCCACGTCCACGGCCCAGTCATGCACCACGTTGATTCCGTATTTCGCGGCCAGCGTGCCGTAGGTGTGGCTGATATCCTCCAGATCGGTGAACCCGCCGATATAGAGATTGGAGAAATAGCAGGTGAAATAGCTGCGCGACGGCTCGACCAGCGTGACGTCGATGGCACCCGTGCTGTCCTTGGCGAGATATCGCGCCGCGGTCGCCCCGCCCGAGCCGCCGCCGATCACGACAACGCGCGGCTTGCCCGAACCTTGCGCCAGGACCACAGGCGCCGAGAGCGTGGCCGCCGCAGTCGTTCCCGCGGCAATGAATTTGCGCCGGTCGAAAGTCATGGTGTCTCCTCCCTTAATCGGACCGCGTTTAGTCGAGGTCCTTGAAATAGGCCGCCAGCGCTGCGATCTCCTCGTTCGACAGACGCCCGGCCATCATCTGCATCACCGGATGGGGACGCAGTTTGTCCTTGTAGGCATGCATGGCCACGACGAAATCCTCCTCCGGCCAGCGGGTGATCGAGGGGATGCCGAGGGCCGAGCCATCGGCCTGATGACAGCTTACACATTCGCTGCTGAGGTATTCGCCATATTCCGGGTCGCCCTGAATGGCGAGGATCTCCGGGGCGACCGAATGATCGGTGCCGATGGCCGTGGGCTCGGCCCCGGGGATGTTGGCGGGATTGTCGGAGAAGGTGCGCAGATAGGCCAAAAGGTCAGCCCGCGCCTGTTCGTTCTTCATGCCAGGGTAACTCATTCGGGTCTTGGAGACGAGCGCGCGCGGGTTCTCGACATAGGCATCGAGCGTCTCCAGCGTCCAGGTCAGCCCGTCGACGCCCGCCCCCTCCATCGAGGCGGAATAGGCAAAGCCCTCATGAGCCGCCGCGCGCCGTCCGAAGATACCGTTGAGATGGGGGCCGATCCTGTCCTCGGCCCCCGGACCCACCTGATGACAGCCCTTGCAGGCGTTGAAGGCCTGCGCGCCCGCCTCGGCATCGCCGATAAGCTCTGCCCGCGCGCCGCCCGCCGCCAAAAGCGCGGCAAACGTCAGCGCGGGCAGGAGCGGGCGCATCAGGCTAGTTTCCGAAGGTCGAGAGATAGGCGGTGATCGCCGCGATATCCTCGTCTGATCTGAGCCCGGCAAAGGCCATGCGCGTTCCCTTCATGAAGCCGCGCGGATCTGCCAGAAACGCGGCAAGGTTGTCCTCATCCCAGACCAGCCCGTCAGCGGCCATGCCGTCAAGCGCCGGGGAATACTTGAACCCGTCCACGGCACCGGCGGGGCGGCCCATCACACCGTTGAGTTGCGGCCCCACGCGATTCTTGGCACCCTCGCCCACCTGATGGCAAGCCTTGCATTGACGGAACACCTTTTCCCCGGCGGCGACAAGGTCCGGGTCAGGACCGGCGGCGGGTTCCGATGCGGTCTCGGTCGCGGCCACATCGACCGGCTCTGCCTCGGCGGCAGGGGCGGCAGCCTCTTCGTTCGCGCCACCTACCTCATCGGGGGTCACGTCGAGCACGGCGGCGCGCATGGTGATCTCGACACTCTCCTTGCAGTTCTCCATGCAAGGCTCGCCATGCCAGATCGCGTATTCCGTCTCGGCCCGGTTATCGACGATGAAGCCGCCCGCGTTGGGCATCTCTACCTCTGCGAAATTCTCGTTCGAGAGGGTGAAATCGTCCTCCACCAGGAAGTTGGAATAGAGGATATAGGCGGTGATCGCGTAAACCTCGTCGGGGCTGAGCGATTGCGCATTGCCGAACGGCATCGAGCGGTTCACGTAATCCCACACTGTCGACAGATAGGGCCAGTAGGAGCCCACGGTCTTGAGCGGGTCCTTGTTGGCCAGCGTGCCCTCGCCGCCCGCCAGCTTGGGCCAGTTGCCGACCCCTTCGGCGAAATCGCCGTGGCAGGACGCACAGTTCGCGATAAAGACCTCCTCGCCGGTCCAGACATCGCCCGACCCCTCCGGCAGGCCGCGCCCGTCGGGCATGATCTTGACATCCCAGGCGGCGATCTCTTCGGGTAGCGCCTCGCGCCCCAGCCCGTATTCGCCCGGCCAGACGGCGGTGGCGGTGGCGCTGACAGTGATGCCCGCGACCAGCGTGAATTTAAGAAACTTCGACATTCTCTGCCTCCCCGTTGGGCCGCACCCACCATGTCTGAATACAGTTGTTGTGATAGATCGAGTTCTCGCCGCGCACCTCGCGCAGCTGCGCCTTGGTGGGCTGGATATAGCCGGTGTCATCCATCGCACGGCTTTGCAGCAGCATCTCTTCGCCGTCCCAGTCCGTGTCGAGATAGAACCGGGTGAGCGTCTTGGCCTCGCCTGGCTTGGCCAGACGCGCGGTTTCCCAGGTCTTGCCGCCATCCTTGGAGACATCGACGCGGGTGATCGCGCCGTGACCCGACCAGGCGAGGCCGGTGATCACAAGCGGCCCTTTTCCGTGAGTGATGGGCGCTTGCGGGCTGGGCGAGGTGATGACCGATTTGGCATCCATCACCCAGGTCCATTTACGACTGGTGCCATCGGCCAGCGTATCGGTGTATTTGCTGGTCTCCTCGCGGCTTTCGACCGGGCCGTCGGTCACCTCGATACGGCGCAGCCACTTGACCCACATGTTGCCTTCCCAGCCCGGCACGACAAGACGCACTGGGTATCCGTGTTCCTTGCGCAGCGCTTCGCCATTGGCCTTGAATGCCACCAGACAATCACCCAGCGCCTTGCCCATCGGGATCGAGCGGCCGTTCGAGGACGCGTCCGCCCCCTCGACATAGACCCACTTGTCCTTGAGATCACCCGCCACGTCGAGCCCGGCCTCTTCCAGCAGGGTGCGCAGCGGCACGCCGGTATATTCCATGTTGTGGATCATGCCATGGGTGAACTGCGCACCGTTGAGCTGCGCCCCCGCCCATTCCATGCCGGTGTTGGCGGCGCATTCGCAGAAATACACGTGGTTCTCACGCGGAAAGCGTTCGAGATCGGCATAGGTAAACATCAGCGGCCGGTCCACCAGCCCGTTGATCATCAGGCGGTAATCTTCCTTCTTGAGGTCAATCGCGCCGGAATGGTGCCGCTCGAAGGCGCAGCCCTGCGGCGTGATCGTGCCGTCAAGCGCGTGAATGGGGGTGAAGTTGATCGAGGAAATCGTATCGGCGGTCAGCCATTCGACATTGCGCCGAACCACGTCCGCCTCGTATTCGATGGGCAGGCCGTAGGGTGAGGCATCGACCCCGTCGCCAAGGCCCGTGGCCCAGGGCTGCACATCCGTGATCAGCGGGTCGGGCGTGCCCGCCTGTGCCGCGCCCGCCGTGACGGCCCCGGCTGCAGCGGCCACGCTGCCGCGCAGGAAGGCGCGGCGCGAGGTGGGGTTGCCCTTGAAAAGCTCAGACATCTCGAATGCCTCCTTTCGACTGGATCTCATGCGCCAATCACCTTGACGCTGTCATTGGGTGCGACACGCACGGTGCCCTGCTTGGCGATATGGCTCTCGACCACGTCCCAGATCTGCGGGCCCTCGGTGTCCTCGTTGACACTGGCCCAACCGGCGACCACGTAATTCTTTGACGGATCAAGCGCCTCGCCGGTCCTGAGCAGCGTCATGTCGCTGATCCGGCTGCCCTGCGGCTGGTTGATGTCGATCCGGTAGCCCATGCCACCGATCCGCACCATGTCGCCGCCCTGCTGGTAATAGGGGTCGGGGTTGAAGATGTTGTCGGCCACGTCCTCGAGGATCACCTTGATGAACTCGCCGGTCATCTCGGACCGATACGCCTTGCCATAGGTCATCGAGGTCACGTTGAAGATATCCTCGCGGGTGATGTCCTGCCCGGGGATGAGGGACGGACCCCACCGCACGCCGGGCGACATGGCGATATCGGCCTCGCGCTCCTCGATCAGCGCGTCACAGATCAGGTCATCCCACGAGCCGTTGAAATTGCCGCGCCGGTAGAGCAGGCTTTCGGTCTGGCCGATCACCTCCTCCAACTCGGATTTGAACGGCGCACGTTGCTCATCAATGAGCGCGGCCACTTGCCTGTCCGGCTCGATCACGTCCGAGAAAATCGGGATCAGCTTGTGACGGAAGCCCATCAAACGGCCATCGCGCACATCCAGATCGACGCGGCTGACGAATTTGCCGTTGGAGCCGGAGGCGACAATTATGGTCTCGCCCACCAACACCGGCTCGGGCAGCGCGTCATGGGTATGGCCCGACAGGATCACGTCGATGCCGCTGACGATGCCCGCCATCTTCTTGTCCACGTCAAAGCCGTTATGGCTCAGCACGACCACAAGGTCGGCCCCTTGGCCCCGCACCTCGTCGACCATCGCCTGCATGTTCTCGTCACGGATACCAAAGGAGTATTCGGGGAACATCCAGCCGGGATTGGCAATCGGCATATAGGGGAAGGCCTGACCGATCACGGCGATCTTGGCCCCGCCGCGCTCGAAGAAGGCGTAGGGGGGGAACAGCTCTGCGGGCTCGTCCCATTCGGCGTCGAAAATGTTCTGGCCGAGGGCGGCAAAGGGCAGGCCCTCGACGATTTCCCGCACCCGTTCAGAGCCGAGCGTGAACTCCCAGTGAAAGGTCATCGCGTCGGGCTTCATCGCGTTCAGAACATTCACCATGTCCTGACCTTCGGTCTTGTAGCAGGTGTAAGAGCCATGCCAGGTGTCGCCACCATCGAGCAGGATCGCATCGGGGCGGTCGGCGCGGATCGCATTGATCACGGTCGCCATCCGGTCCAGCCCGCCGACCTTGCCATAGGCCTGCGCCAGCGCGCTGAAATCGCCCGAGGACAGCGCGTAATGCGACGGGCTGCCATCGTCGATGCCGTAAAGCTTGCGGAAATCCGCGCCGGTGACATGCGGGACAGCCCCCTTGTTGTCACCCACGCCGATATTGATCGACGGCTCTCGGAAATAGATCGGTTTGAGCTGCGCGTGAATGTCGGTGATGTGGATCAGGCTCACATTGCCGAACGTGTCGAACTGCAAGAGCTGATCCTGCGTCAGCGCCTGTTGCGCGGCGAGTTTCGCCCAGTTGCCGAAGGACGAGGCCCCAAGGATAGCCGAGGCGGCCATGCTCGTTTGAAGAAAATCGCGACGCGAGATCATGTCTGACCTTTCCACTACCGCAGGGATCACATGCGGAATTTTGAATGTTTTTAGTCAAGAAAAACCCCGCCCGGCCATGGCCAAGCGGGGGTTTTCACTCAGTTGCGGACCGACGGCCCTTCGACCGACAGGCCGTTGCCGCGGCTTGCGACATAAAGCTCAAGCGCCACGAATTCGGGGCTGCCGGGGCTGAATGTCTCGGCGCGGGTGTCGCGCACGCAGCCCTCGAAGCGGGCATGCACCGCGTTCAGCTTGGTGTTCTTCAGCCGGTAGACCGGAAAGCCGTTGATCTGGCCCTGGCTCAGGTGGTCGGCGCGGATCATGCGGCCGTAATTGTCCTCGTGACAATTGGCGCAGCTCAGCTCCAACTGACCGGTGCGGGTGTAGTAGAGTTCCTTGCCCGCCTCCCAGGTCTCGGCCACCGGGCCAACGGTCGCCACGTTCACCGGCATGCCACGCGACACGGACGAGATCAGAGCCAGCATGCTGGTCATCTCGGTGCCGGTATATTTCAGCGGCTCGGCCTTCATGTTCTCGGTGCGGCAGGCGTTGACCTGCATTTCCAAGGTGCGCACCTCGCCCGCGTCCTCGTTCCATTTCGGATAGACCGCGCGCACGCCCTTCATGCTCTCCTCGACATCGCCGTGGCAGCTTGCGCAGGACTTGCCCGCCTCGCCCTCGGCCGTGTCCCAGGACGCCATCGCATCCTCGACAAAGATCATGCCGGGATTGTCGAAATCGTCGGCCTGCATGGCGCGGGTTTCGATGCCGCGGAAATGCCAGCCAGAGATCACCTCGGGCAACGCCCCCTCGACCGACGCCGGGGCCTCGGTCCAGGTGGTCATCTCGATGTCGCCATTGACGGTCAGATTATCCTCGACGGGCTCGGCAAGGGCCGCCCCCGCCGTGATCGCACTCGCCCCGAAAAGCACCGTGATCAGTGCTGTTCTTTTCATTTTCGTCCCTCCCTGACGATGATGCCCCTATCAGGCCAGCGCGACGCTATTGGTGTCTTCGTAGACAGAGCCATCGTCGTCGTACCAGGTGAACTTGAAGTCACCGGCCTCGGGCACCACGGCTTCGAACTCGAAATAGGGGTTGGTCGAGATCGCGGGCTCCATGGTCACGTCCACAACCATCTCGCCGTTGAATTCACAGGTGAAGCGGTTGATGATCGACCGCGGGATGATGTTGCCATCGGCGTCCTTGCGCTGACCGGATTCCATCGGGTGGCTGATCAGGGTCTTGATCGTGACCGTCTCGCCGGCGCTTGCCTTGCGCGGGGCCTTGACGCGGGGTCTTACATTGTCTGCCATTGTCGTAATCTCCTTGAAATGCCTTAGCCGCCGCAGCCGCCGATGGTGACCTTGACGTTGCTCGACGCCTTGACGAAAGAGCCGTCCTTCATCCTGGCGATCGCCACCACGTCCTGCGTGCCTGCAAGGCGGATACGGGTCGAGGCGCTCTGCGAACCGGCCAGCGCACCAAACTTGAACTCGGCCACGCCGGGCGTCGGGTTGCCCATGGCCAGCACGAGGATCGCCTCGGCGCCGGGTGCGTCGACCTCGATCGGCACGGTATTGCCGTTCTCGGCGATCTCGGGTGCGGTCAGGGTCAGCCCCTCGCCGCCCATCTCGGCCCCGCCGTTGAATTCGGCGATCCGGTCCTCGGCGGCGGCACTTGCCCGCATCGGCAGGCCAAAGGCCACCAACGCGCCCGCGCCCATCACCATCACGCTACGTCTCGTCATTGTCATTGTGCTGAACTCCTGGTCAAAGCCGCCCTGTGCAGGGGCGGTGGTCAGTATTTGAGGGTGGCGAGATAGGCCACCACGTCCTCGATCTGCTGTGCGGTGAGAAGCGGGCCAAAGCTGTCATCAGCCGCCTCGCCGGTATAGGCGTTGCCGGGTCGGGTGAACCCATCCACCCTGTAAAATGACGGCATCATCGAGCCCGGGAACATCATCTTGGCATTGGCCACGATTCCGCGCAACTCCGCCTCGCTCCAGCGCTCGCCGACACCGTCGAGCATCGGGCCGATCTCGCCGTGAAACGGAATGTCGCTCATGTCGGAATTGGCATGGCAGGCCACGCAATTGCCGAGCGACTTGTTGCCTACCACCTCGCGGCCTCGGGCCGCATCACCGGGCACGCCGGTCAGCGACACGGTCACCGCGCCATCCTCGAAGGGCACCTCGCCGGGGGCGATGTCCGCGGCGGCGGCGCCTGTCGCGGCACCGACCAGCGCGATCGTGAGAAGTGTTCGTTTCATGCGTCCTCCCTAACACATTCACAATTTTGTATATCATAGGGCACAATGACGAGATCACACAACAATAAATTCTGATTTTTGAATTTAACGTAATCCGACGCTCGCCTTATCCCGAATCATTCTGCTGTGCGTTCCTGAATGCGCCGCGCATGATAACGCTGAAAATCTTCATCCGTATCAAGCGCATATCGCTTCTCGTTCACCCATGTCAGCAGATCGAGCGTGGTCCCCGCCTCGAACGCGCCGGGCATCAGCGCCACCGCCGCCTGCGCCGCCGTCTGCCCCTCGGGCACCTCTTCGGGCAGGAACAGAATCGACGGCGTGAACAGCAACCCCCATTTGCGGGTGGCCTGTTTCTCGCTCAGTGATTCCCCGTCGAAATCGGTCACCTCGATATCGCCATGCAGGTTGAGCTGCACGACAAAGAAATTCTCGCGGATGTACTCGGCGATCTCGGGGCGTGGAAACACATGTTCATGCATCCGCGTGCAGTAGATGCAGCCGCGCTGCTCGACCATGATCATCAGCCGCTTGCCCTCGGCACCCGCCTCCTCCAGATCCTCGCGCAGGTCCTTGAACGTGTCGCGCATCCAGTCGGTCTTGTGCAGCCCGTCATCGCCCAACTCGGCGGCGGCAACCGGCAGCGCCAGCAGACAGGCCGCCAGCAGGCTCAGAAAACGTGTCATGATCTCCTCCTCTCTATATGTTCTGGAACGCCGGGAACGTCTCCAGCATCCATTGCGCGATATGGTTGACACTGTCGGTGGCGATCAGCGCGGCAAACACGATCAGCAGCAACCCCATCGCCTTTTCCACCTTGGGCAGGTGGCGGCGGAACTTCGACGCGAACCGCAGGAACGGCCCGATAAAGAGCGACGCCACCATGAACGGTGTGGTCATCGCAAAGCCGAAGACCAGCAGCAGCCCCAGCCCCTCCATTGCCGTGGCCTCGGTGCTCGCGGTAAAGACGACAGCGGTCAGCACGCCGCCCACACACGGCGTCCACCCGGCGGCAAAGGCAAAGCCCACCACGTAAGCGCCCAGAACGGACATGTTCTTGGTGTCCCCCGCCTCCATCTGGAAAACGCGATTGAGAAACCCGATCCGCAGCACGCCCAGAAAATGCAGCCCGAGGATCAACACCACCAGCGCCGCGAAAAGGCGAAACTCGGTCTGAAAACCGCGAAACGCCTGGCTGAGCCCAAAGGCCGCCGCGCCCAACAACACGAAGACCGTGATGATTCCCGCCGAGAACATCACCGATGCGGCAAAGGCCCGGCGCCGCACGCCGGGGGCCAACCGCCCCTCGGCGCTGATTTCCGACATCGAGGCCCCGGCCATGTAGCTTAGGTAAAACGGAACGATCGGCAGCACGCAGGGCGAGAAAAACACGATCAGACCGCCGACAAACGCGCTGAGCAGGGAGACATCAAACATCAAGTGGCCTCACATGGGTTGATCCGGAAACATATTCAAACTATTATATGTTTTATTGCCTCCGTCAATCGGAACCAAGAAATGCGTATACTCGCCGCCGTTCTGGTCAGCTTCGGGCTGACGCTTGGTCTCACTGGCCCGCTTCGGGCGGCAGAGTTGATCATGGTCGAACAACACGGCTGTCACTGGTGCGAACAGTGGAACGCCGAGATCGCCCCGGCCTACCCCAACACCGAAGAAGGCGCGCGCGCACCGCTGCGCCGGGTGCTGATCAACGACCTGCCCGAGGATGTGGCATTCACCTCGCGCCCGGTCTTTACCCCCACTTTCGTGCTGGTTCACAAGGGGCAGGAACTGGGCCGGATGGAGGGCTATGCCGGCGACGAATTCTTCTGGTTCCTGCTGGGCCAGTTGCTCGACGCGCATCCCGACGCGACGGCCCTGCGGTAACCCGCCATGCTGCGCAAGGCCCCTCCGACAGACATGGACATCACCCCCGAGAGCCTCGACACGATGCTGGGCCACGCCCATGACGCCGCCGAGTTTCTGAAAGCGATCAGCCATGAGGGGCGGCTGATGATCCTGTGCCACCTCGCGACCGGCGAAAAGACCGTTACCGAGCTCGAAGAACTGCTCTCGGCGCGTCAGGCGGCGGTCTCGCAACAGCTCTCGCGGCTGCGGACAGAGCGGCTCGTGACACCACGACGTGAAGGCAAGGCGATCTATTACCGTTTGACAGACACACGCGCGATCACGATGCTCGCAGTGGTCTACGATCTCTTTTGCAAGCAGCCTTGACGGAGGAGCCGGGGCCTTGCCACCGACAAATGGAGGAGACACATGCCCGGCGGCATTCCGGAACCTATGCTGATTGCGCTCATCGGGTTCGGCGGCGGGCTGATCCTTGGCCTCGCCGCGCGTTTGGGGCGGTTCTGCACCCTTGGTGCGATCGAGGATTATCTCTATCAGCACAGCGACACCCGCCTGCGCATGTGGGGGCTGGCGATCGGCGTGGCGGGGTTGTCGGCCTTTGCCGCCGTGGCGCTCGGCGGGTTCGATATCGCGATGAACGCCTACTGGATCACGCCTTGGTCGCCCTTTGCCTCGATCCTCGGCGGGCTGATGTTCGGCTATGGCATGTCACTTGCGGGCAATTGCGGCTTTGGCGCGCTGGCGCGGTTCGGCGGCGGTGACCTGCGGTCTTTCGTGATCGTGCTGGTGATGGGCATTGCCGCCTATGCGATGATGTCGGGGCCGTTGGCGCGGCTGCGGATCATGGCGACCGAGGCCACCACCCCTGCCCTCGACACCCAAAACTATGCCCAGATCGTCGAGCGCCTGACCGGGGTGCCGATGATCGGGGCGGGGCTGCTCATATCAGCCGGGATCGCGGTTCTGGCGCTCGGCTCGCGCGGGTTTCTGCGTGATCGCCGGTCGGTGCTCTGGGGCGCGCTGGTGGGCCTTGCCATCACCTCGGGCTGGGTCGGCACATCGTGGGTGGCGACGCATGGCTTCATGCTGCAATCGGTCCAGAGCCACACGTTTTCGGCGCCACTCGGCGAATCCATCCTGTTTCTGATGACCGCAAGCGGCGGCGGGCTCAGCTTTGGCGTGGCCTCGGTCTTCGGCGTGCTGGCAGGCGCGTTCTGCGGCAGCCTGATCAAGGGGCATTTCCGGTGGGAAGCCTGCGAGGACCCGCGCGAACTCAAGCGCCAGATCCTCGGCGCGGTCTGCATGGGCTTCGGCGCGGTGCTGGCCTTTGGCTGCACGGTGGGTCAGGGCATTTCGGCCTTTTCCGTCCTGTCGCTCAGCGCGCCGGTGACCTTCGCGGCGATCTTTGCGGGCGCGGCCATCGGCTTGCGCCAGCTTATCACCGGCTTCGCCTGAAAAGGGCGCGCGCCGCATCGCGCGCCCCTGTCCGTTGTCAGAAACGTCGGGAAATCGCCAATTTCGCCGTCACGCCGGGATTGTTCAGCCCGTTGGGATGCACGCGGTAATTCTCGTCAAACACGTTGTCCACGCCCGCGCTGATCACGGTGCCCTCCAGCACGCCGCGCTGTGGTTGCCAATTGGCAAAGACATCGAAGATCTCGGCCCCATCCACCGGCTGCGTTCCGGCGGGCAGATCACCGGCATCAAGCTCGCGCAGGAAGGTGGCGCGCGCGCCCAACTCCCAGCCCGGCACGGGCCGCAGCCCGCCCGTCAGCACCAGCCGGTCCTGCGGGATCGAGCCCAACTCGCCCGCGCCACCCCGCCCGTCGCCGCGCGGCACACTCAGCGAGGCACGCCCAAACCAGGTCTGCGCGTCGTAATCGGCGCTCAGTTCCAGCCCGTAGAGCCGCGCGTCGATATTGCGCGAGGTGGTGGAGCCATTGACCTCCAGCCGCCCGGTTACGGGGTTGAACCCGGTGGTCGCGGGGTCGATGAAGGTCACCACCGTGTCGATGAAATCATCCACCTCGGCATAGTAGATGTTACCCGACAGATCGAGCCGGTCACCTTGCCGGAACAGCCCGTCGATCCGGTGCCGCATGCCGATCTCGATCTGATCGGCGGTCTCGGGCCTGAGATTGGGCGTCGGCAGGAATTCGTTCACCCCGGTAAAGAACGGCGACCCCGGCCCGCCAAGCGGAAAGCCCGGCCCGGCGATGAAATGCACCCCCTGCGGGAACAACTCGGTCAATGAGGCGGCGCGGAACGACCGCGACGCCGACGCAAAGACCTGCGTGCGCTCGCTCGGCCGCCAGGACAGCGCCAGCTTGGGCGAAAACTCCTCGTCCGACCGGCTGGCAAAGCCGCCCTCGGGCTTGGTGTCGATCACGTCATAGCGCAAGCCCGCTGTCAGTGTGAGGGTCGGCGCGACCTTGAAATCGGCCTGCGCGAATGCGGCGTAGAATTCCTGTTTCGCATCCGGCGTCTGTGCGCGCGCCGCGCCGTTGCGGGTGCCCGTCTGCCGGTCCTCGAAAACCTCGAACCCATAGGATAGCGACACCGGCACGCCGATGTCGAACTCTGACACATTGGTGATCTCGAAGCCCACCGTCTCGAAATCCGTCGTATCGAACCGCCCGTCAAAGATCCGGTCCTCGCGCACCTCGGTATTGTTGTGGAAGAACAGCGCATTGAGATTGACCAGCGGATTGCCCGAGGGATTCCATTCGATCCCGGCGCGCACCGCCTCATGGGTCAGGTCACGGTTCACACTGGTCGTGGCCGTGCCCTGCGCGTTGGTGTTGGGCGGGGTGACGCCCTCATCCTCGTAGCGCTGATAGCTCGTTTCAAACCGCAGGCCCTCGGCGGGCTCGACCCCGAATTTCAGCAGGTAATTCTCGCTGTCGATCTGGCTGTCGACGATATCGGCACCACTGCCATCCTCGATATCGCTGCCCCGGTCGCGCCCCGACAGAAAGATCAGCGCATCGAACGCGCCGTGCTGTACCGCGCCGGTGGCGCCGTATTTCCATTCATTGCCATTGGAGTTGTAGCCAAGGCTGACCTCGCCGCCGACGGATTTATCCGGATCGATCACGTCGCGCGCATCCTTGGTGTCGGTAAAGACCACCCCGCCGAGCGCGCCCGAGCCAAACAGCGTCGAAGCCCCACCGCGCAACACCTCAACCTGCTTGAGGATCATCGGATCGGTAAAGAACCGCCCGCGATGCGCGAGGTTGAAATTCTGCCGCCCGCCATCCAGACGCAGCACCACCTGCTCGTCCTGAAAGCCGCGAATGTTGATCTCCTGGCTCACCCCGCGGGGCCCGCCCTCGATGCTCAGCCCCGGCACATCGTCGAGCATCTCGGCATAGGTCGAGGGCTGGCGGCGGCGGATCTCCTCTTCGCCCACCACGCTCGCGGCATTGGGCGTGTCGAGCAGCGCGCGCTCGTCCCGCGCGGCCCCGAAGATCACGATATCGGGCAGGCGGAACGTGTCCTGCGTCGCTGCCTCACCCTCCTGTGCCGCCGCAAATCCGGCCTGCACCGCCAGCACGCATCCAAGGCCCAACCCGGACCCGTTTCGCCAATGATTGAAAAACGCCATATCTTTCCCTTCCCGCAGATGACCGTTTGATCGGTAGCTGCCTGGCCGGGTATGCGGCGCGATTAGGTGGCGATGGGGTCTGTTAGAATAGTGGAGTGTTATAGTCAAGTTTATCTTGCCCGCTCTCTTGCGCCGACGGGGAGTTATCGAGTAAAAGACTCAACATTCACGGCGCGGGATCAGCCCCGCGCTCCGCAGCCACATCCGCAGCACGCGATGCAGCCATCCAATCGAACCACACGAGAGGTAGGCATGGCTCAGACCGCCCCCATAACCCCCGACGCAATCCGCGCCTTTCAGGCCGAGAACCCGAAGATGCGCAGCCGCGATCAGGCCGACAGCCTCGGGATTCCCGAGGCCCAGCTTGTCGCCGCCTCCACTGGCGCGGGTGCCACGCGCATCGCGGCGCATCCCGATCAGGTGATGGCGGCGGCCCAGAAACTCGGCGAGGTGATGGCGCTCACCCGCAACCCGTCCTGCGTGCATGAAAAGGTCGGGCGTTACGACAACTACCACAGCGGCAAACACGCCGCGATGATCCTCACGCCCGAGATCGACCTGCGCCTCTTTCCCAGCCATTGGTGCCACGCCTTCATGGTCGAGACCGAGGCCGAGACCGGCCCCCGCCGCAGCCTTCAGGTCTTCGATGCCGCAGGCGACGCGGTGCACAAGATCTTCCTGCGCGACGGCTCCTCCCTCGCCGCTTGGGACGCGCTGCGCCTGTCGCAGGCCCTTCTCGATCAGGGCCAGACCCTCGACCTGGCCCCGCGTCAACTCACCGAACCCGCCAAGTCCAACACCGACAAGGTCGAGATATTGCGCGAGGAATGGCAGCGCCTGACCGACACCCACCAGTTCCTGCGCCTGACGTCGAAACTCCGGATGAACCGCCTCGGTGCCTACCGCATCGCGGGCGCCCCCTTCGTGCGTGCGCTAGACGCCGGGGCCGTGGACACACTCCTCACCCGCCTCGCCGAGGACGCCACCGAGGCGATGATCTTCGTCGGCAATCGCGGCTGCATCCAGATCCATTCCGGCCCGGTCCAAACGCTCAAAGCGATGGGTCCGTGGCAGAACGTGCTCGATCCCGGCTTCAACCTGCACCTGCGCCGCGACCATATCGCCGAGGTCTGGGCGGTCGACAAACCCACCCAGCGCGGCCCCGCCATCTCGGTCGAGGCGTTCGATGCCGAGGGCGGCCTGATCCTGCAAATCTTCGGTCTGCGCAAGGAGGATCTCGATCACCGCCCGGCCTTCGGCGCGCATGTCGCGGCCCTGCCCGACCGCGCCGATGCAGAGGTGCCCGCATGACCCGTCTCACCCGCCGCACCCTGATTGCGCAGGCCACCGCGCTTTGCGCCCTGCCCGCCTCTGCCCAGCCCCGGCAGCGCCTGCTCTCCATCGGTGGCTCGGTGACCGAGATCGTCCACGCGCTCGGCGCGGGCGACCGGCTCGTCGCGCGTGACACCACCTCGACCTACCCGCCCGAGGTGACCGACCTGCCCGATGTGGGTTATGCCCGCGCCCTCAGCCCCGAAGGCGTGCTCTCGGTCGCCCCCGACCGGATTCTCGCCATCGAGGGCGCGGGCCCGCCCGAGACGATCAACGTGCTCAAGGCCTCCGGCCTGCCGTTCACCACCGTGCCCGAGGCCAGTGACGGCCCCGGCATCCTTGAAAAGATCGCCGTGGTGGGCCAGGCGCTCGGCCTGCCCGACCGCGCCGCGACGCTCATCGCCGAAACCCGCGCCGCGCTCGACGCGACCGCCCGCATGACCGCGCAAATCGCCCCCGCTGAGGCGCGGCGCGTGCTCTTCATCCTCAGCCTGCAAGGCGGGCGCATCCTCGCCGGGGGCACCGGCACACAGGCGGCAGGCATCATCGAGATGGCGGGCGCGGTCAACGCCGTGGACGCATTCGAGGGCTACAAGCAACTGACCGACGAGGCCGTGAGCCGTGCCGCCCCCGACGTGATCCTGATGATGGATCGCGGCGGCGATCACGCCATTGAGGACGAGGTGCTCCTGTCCATGCCCGCGATCCGCACCACCCCCGCCGCCGAGTCCGGCGCGGTGATCCGCATGCAGGGGCTCTATCTTCTGGGCTTTGGTCCGCGCACCGCGCAGGCCGCCCGCGACCTGCACAGCGCCATCTATGCAACGACGCAGGCCGACGATGACTCTGACCCAAGCTGACCCGATGCACGCCGTCCCCCGCGACCGCCGCAGCACCGCGCGGCAGGCGCATCTCTGGCTCGGGCTGCTGCTCATTGCCATCTGCGCGATCAGCCTTGAAAGCGGCGCCTCGGGCGTCTCGCTCCTCGGCCTCGTCACCGGCAGCGCAGAGGACGACACCCTCAGCCGCATCATCCTGTGGGAGGTGCGCCTGCCCCGCATCGCCATGGGCGCGCTCGTCGGGGCCGCACTCGCCGTGTCGGGCGCGGTGATGCAGGGGCTCTTTCGCAACCCGCTCGCCGATCCCGGCATCGTCGGCGTCAGCGCGGGCGCAGGCTTGGGCGCGATCACCGCGATCGTTCTGGGCGGGCTGCTGCCCCCGGTGCTCCGGTCCCTGATCGGCCTCTATACCGTGCCGCTCGCCGCCTTTCTCGGCGGCTGGGGCTCGGTGCTGTTGCTCTACGGGGTCGCCACGCGCGGCGGGCGCACTTCGGTCGCGACGATGCTGCTGGCCGGCATCGCGCTCGGGGCACTCTCCGGCGCGGTCTCGGGGCTGCTGGTCTATGCCGCCGACGATCAGCAATTGCGCGATCTCACCTTCTGGGGCCTCGGCTCGCTCGCCGGGGCGACATGGGCCAAGCTTGCCACCGCCGCGCCGATCATCGCGCTGGCGCTCCTCGCCGCCACCACCCTCGGGCGCGGCCTCAACGGGCTGGCCCTGGGCGAGGCGACGGCGCTGCATCTGGGTATCCCGGTGCAGCGCACCAAGACCCTCGCCATCCTCACCGTCGCCGGGGCCACCGGTGCCGCCGTCGCGGTGTCGGGCGGCATCGGCTTTGTCGGCATCGTGGTGCCGCATCTCCTGCGGCTTGCCACCGGGCCCGATCACGGCCCCCTGCTGATCAACAGCGCGCTTCTGGGCGCAAGCCTGCTTCTGGGTGCCGATATCCTCAGCCGCCTGCTCATCGCACCCGCCGAATTGCCCATCGGCATCGTCACTGCCGTGCTCGGCGCGCCGGTGTTCCTGTGGATATTGCTGCGGCGGCGCGGGCTGGTGGACCTGTGATGCTGTGCGCCGATCATGTCTCGCTGCGCCTCGGCGGCACCGCCATCCTGCACGATGTCAGCCTCTCGGCGCGCGCAGGGCACCTGACCGCCATCGCAGGCCCCAACGGCTCGGGTAAGACCACGCTCCTGCGCGCCCTGACCGGCGAGGTTGCCGCCCAGGGCACGATCGCCATGGGCGGCCTGCCCGTGCACCCGCGCCACGCCATGGCCCTCGCCCCGCGCCGGGGCGTGCTGCCGCAGGCTGCCCGGCTGGCCTTTCCCTTCACCGTGATCGAGGTGGTGCGCATCGGCCATGGCGCGGGCCGTTTCGCCCACCGGCCCGACCTGCCACTGCGCGCATTGGATCATGTCGGGCTGCGCCACCTGGCCAGCCGCACCTACCAGGACCTCTCGGGCGGCGAACAGCAGCGCGTGCAACTCGCCCGCGTGCTCGCCCAGATATGGGAGCCTTTCGGTCCCGACGGCCCAAACTGGCTGTTTCTCGACGAGCCGGTCTCCAGCCTCGATATCGGCCATCAACTGAGCGTCATGCGCCTCGCCCGCGATTTCGCCGCGCGCGGCGGCGGGGTGGTGGCGGTGATGCACGATCTCAACCTCACCTCGATGTTCGCCGACCACGTGGTGATGATGCAATCGGGCCGCGTGGTGGCCGAGGGCACGCCCGAGACGGTGATCACCTCGGAAACGCTCTCTGCGGTCTATGGCTGTGACCTGACGGTCAGCGTGCCGCCGCCCGACGACCGCCCCTATATCCTGCCGCAAAACGCAGGCGCGGGATAACCCGCGCCCCGCCACTTACATCGCCGCCCGGAACAGCGCCGTGAGATTGTCCTCGGTCAGCTCCACCGGGTTGCCGCCACAGGACGGGTCCTTGATCGCACCCTCGACCAGCGCCGGTATCGCGTCCTCGGTCACGCCGAGCGCGGCCAGCCCCTTGGGCACGCTGAAGCTGTCGTTGAACCGGTCCACGAAGGCGCGAAAGCCGTCATAGCCGCCCTCAATGCCCAGATAACCCGCCGCACGGTCGAAGCGGTCGGCAATCACGGGCGCGTTCAGGTCCAGCACGGCAGGCATGCAAACCGCATTGGTGGTGCCATGATGGGTGTTGAAATGCGCGCCCACCGGATGGCTCATGGCGTGGATCGCGCCCAGCCCCTTCTGGAACGCCGTGGCACCCATGGCCGCAGCACTCATCATATGGGCGCGCGCCTCGATATCGTCAGGGGTGGCGTAGGCGCGCGGCAGGTTCTCGATCACCAGCCGCATGCCTTCGAGCGCGATGCCCTGGCTCATCGGGTGATAATGCGGCGAAGAGAACGCCTCGACGCAATGCGCGAAGGCATCAAGCCCGGTGCCTGCGGTGATCGCCTTCGGCATTCCGACGGTCAGTTCGGGATCACAGATCACCACGGCGGGCAGCATCCTGGGGTGGAAGATGATCTTTTTCTCGTGGCTTACCGAATTGGTCAGCACACCTGCGCGCCCAACCTCCGAGCCGGTCCCGGCGGTGGTGGGCACGGCGATGATCGGGGCGATGGCATCGGCGTCTGCGCGCGTCCACCAATCACCGATATCCTCGAAATCCCAGATCGGGCGCGTCTGTCCTGCCATGAAAGCCACGCATTTGCCAAGGTCCAGCCCCGAGCCGCCACCAAAGGCGATCACCCCGTCATGGCCCCCGGCCTTGTAGGCCTCGACCCCGGCGGCAAGGTTGATCTCGTTGGGGTTCGGGTCGACCTCCGAGAACACGGCGGCCTCCAGCCCCGCCTTGCGCAGGACCTCCATCGCCTGCGCGGTGATCGGCAGCGGGGCCAGCCCCTTGTCGGTCACGAGCAGCGGGCGGGTGATCCCGGCCCGTGCGCAAGCCTCGGCCAGTTCCGCGATGCGGCCCGCCCCGAAACGGATGGCGGTGGGATAGGACCAGTTTGCGGTAAGTGTCATGTCGTTGCCTTCTTGAGATGATAGGATTTCGGACGGGTCAGGTTGTGATAGCCGATGACCGACAGCGCGCCGCCGCGCCCGGTGCTCTTGCAGCCGGTCCAGCACAGCGCCGGATCAAGGTAATCGGCGCGGTTCATGAAGACGGTGCCGGTCTCGATGGCGTCGCCCAGCTTTGCGGCGCGCACGGCATCATGCGTCCAGAGCGAGGCGGTGAGACCGAAGGGGCTGTCATTCATCAGCCGGATCGCCTCGGCATCGTCGCGCACCGGCATGATCCCCACCACGGGCCCAAAGCTCTCGTCGCGCATCACGCGCATGTCATGGGTGACATCGGTCAGGATCTGCGGGGTCAGGTAACAGCCGCCATCATCCTCGGCAAAGGTCTCGATATGCGCCACGGCACCCGCCGCGACCGCCTCGTCGATCTGGGCTCGCACCTCGTCGGCGAAGCGTTTGTTCGCCATCGGGCCAAGCGTGGTCTCGGGGTCCAGCGGATCGCCCAGCCGGTAGCCGTTCACGATCTCGACCGCCTTCGCGACAAACGCATCAAACAGACTTTCATGCACATAAATCCGCTCGATCCCGCAACAGCACTGGCCCGAGTTGAACATTGCGGCGTCAATCAGCCCCTCGGCTGCCGCGACCGGGTCGGCATCATCCATCACATAGCCCGGATCCTTGCCGCCCAGTTCCAGCCCCAGCCCGGTAAATGTGCCCGCGGCGGCACGCTCCATCGCCTGCCCGCCGCCGACCGATCCGGTGAAGTTGACGAAATCGAACTGCCCTTCGGAAATCAGCGTCGAGGCGGTGTCGTGATCCAGAAATACGTTGCGGAACACGGCCTCGGGCACGCCCGCCGCGTGAAAGGCCCGCGCCATGCGCTCGCCCACCAGCAGGGTCTGCGTCGCGTGTTTCAGCACCACCGCGTTCCCGGCGATCAGCGCCGGGGCCACGGTATTGATCGCCGTCATGTAGGGGTAATTCCACGGCGCCACGACGAACACCACGCCATGCGGCACGCGGCGAATATAGCGGTGGAACGCGCCATCATCCGACACCTCGATATCCGCCAGCCCCTGCGCGGCGATCTCGGCCATGTAGGAGGCACGCTCTTTGAAACCGCCGAATTCGCCGCCATAGCGCACCGGGCGGCCCATCATGCGGGCCAGTTCCGGCACGATCTCATCGTTCATTGCGCCCACGGCGGCGACGCCCGCCATCACCAGGTCTACCCGCTCCTGCAAGGGACGCGCGGCCCAGTCCGCCTGCGCCGCGCGGGTCTCGGCAATGGCCGCGTGCGCGGCCTCGGCGCTCAGCGTCTCGCGCGTGGCAAAGACCGATCCGTCGATCGGGGATATACATCTCAGTTCCGGCATGTTCACACCCTTTCCGGCAGGCGCATGTCCCGCCCTTTCATCGTTCCGAAAATACTCAAATCCGGCGGTGCCGCCCTCACGCCCGCTCGAATCCGCGCTGCACCTCATAGTCGGTGACCACGCGGTCGAAATCCTCCTGCTCGACCTCCGCCGCGCGGGTGTAGTGATCGACCACCTTATCGCCGAAGGCATGCCGCAGCATGGCCGAATTGCGGAAGGTCTCGGTCGCCATGCTCAGCTTGTGCGGCACCTCGGCCACATCCGCCATGCTGTAGAGATCGCCCTGCGCAGGATCGGGCAGGGCCAGTTCCTCCTCGATCCCCGCAAGCCCTGCTGCCAGTTGCCCGGCACAGGCGAGATAGGGGTTCATGTCAGACCCCGGAATGCGGCATTCGATGCGCACGCCCTTGGTGCCCTCGCCCACCAGCCGGAACCCGGCGGTGCGGTTGTCGATCGACCAGGCGGTCTTGGTGGGCGCAAAGGTGCCCGGCACAAAGCGCTTGTAGCTGTTGATATAGGGGGCCATCAGCAGCATGCAGTCGGGCGCATATTTCAACAGCCCGGCCACGTAATGGCGCATCACCCTCGACATCGAATGCGGCGCGTCCGCATCATGGAACACGTTGCCCTCGGCGTTGAACAGCGACTGGTGGATATGCGCGGCACTGCCCACCTTGTCGGCGCGCCATTTCGGCAGGAAGGTCGCGGCATGGCCATGCTGGGCGGCGATCTCCTTGACCGCGTGCTTGGCCAGCGTGTGCCGGTCACACGCCTCGAGCGCATCACCGTAGCGGATGTTGAGCTCTTCCTGCCCGATCTCGGCCTCGCCCTTGGTGTTTTCCACCGGGATACCCATGGCGTATAGCGCGTTGCGGACCGGGCGCATGACATGCTCATCGCGGGTGGTGAACTGGATCGAGTAATCCTGGTTGTATTTCACCAGTGTCGCGAGGTCACGGTAACCGCTGGCGCGGATCTCGTCATAGGAGCGCTGGAAGAGGAAAAACTCCAACTCCGTCGCCATCATCGGGGTGAGCCCCATGGCCGTCGCGCGCTCGATCTGTGCCTTCAGGATCTGGCGCGGGGAATGCGGCACCGGCGCATGGCCGTGATGATCGAGGAAATCGCACAGCACCAGCGCGGTGCCCTCGAGCCACGGCACCGGGCAGAGCGTGGAAAGATCCGGCTTCATCGTGTAATCGCCATAGCCCATGGCCCAGCTTGTCGCGGCATAGCCGTCGGGCGTTTCCATCTCCAGATCGGTGGCCAGCAGGTAGTTGCAGCAATGCGTCTCCTCATACCCCGCTTCGAGAAAGTTCGACACGTGGAACCGCTTGCCCACAAGGCGGCCCTGCATGTCCACGGCGCAGAGCAGCACCGTGTCGATCTCGCCGCTCGCGGCCTTGGTTTTCAGCGCATCCAGTGTCAGGGCAGTCATGGTCGTTCGCTCCATTCAGATTTGGCAAAGGGGGCCCGGGACAGGCCCCCTTCCGGGTTCGACTGACACCCCGCTCAGGTATAGCGGTACGGGCGTCCGGCCTTTTCCATATCGGCGTTGTATTGCTTGAAGATCTCCACGACCTTGGCCTTGGTCTCGGATTGCGCCGCGATCTCGTTCCAGAACTCGCGTGCGGCGGTCTCCACCGTCGCCCATTCCGCATCCGGGATCGTGGTCAGCTTCATCTTGTCACCGTTCACCCGCAGGCGCGCCTCTCCGCCCCAATACCACCACTGGCGATAGTAATGCGACTGCTCCATGCAGGTGGCGAGCAGAAGTTTCAGATCCTCCGGCAATTCCTCCCATCGGCCCATATTGGCAAAGAAATGGCCGACCCAGGCACCCGAAATGTTGTTGGTCAGGAAGTAGTTGGTCACATCCGCCCAGCCCACCGTATAATCCTCGGTGATGCCCGACCAGGCGATACCGTCAAGCTCGCCGGTCTGCACCGCGACCTCGATATCCTCCCAGGGCAGGGTCACCGGCACGACGCCGAACTGCGTCAGGAACCGGCCCGCCGTCGGGAAGGTGAAGACCCGCTTGCCCTTGAGATCCTCAAGACTGTGGATCGGGTCCTTGGTGGCGAAATGGCAGGGGTCCCACGCCCCCGCGCTGATATGCTTGACGCCGACCTTGGCATATTCCTCCTCCCAGATCTCCTTGAGACCATACTGGTTGAAGAGCACCGGCACATCGAGGCTGTAGCGCGATCCGAACGGGAAATAGCCGCCAAAGACCGTCACTTCGGTCGGGCTTGCCATGCTGTCATCGTCGGACTGCACGGCGTCGATGGTGCCCTGCTGCATGGAGCGGAAAAGCTCGCCGGTGGGCACCAGCTGATCGGCATAGAACAGCTCGATCTGCATGCGGTCGCCTGCGATCTTGTTGAAGGTGTCGATGGCCGGTTTCACCACATGCTCGGCCAGAGCCGCGCCGGCATAGGTCTGCATCCGCCAGGTGATCGTCGATTGCGCGAGCGCGGGGGCCGCGAGCGGGGCCGCGACCGCACCCGCACCCGCGGTTTTCAGGAACTTGCGTCTTGTCGTCGTCATCGTTCTTCTCCTTGTTGCAATGACGGCCCCTTCGTCAGGGCTCTTGTCGGGGTTATTTTCCGTACACGTATTCCGGCAACCACAGGGCTATCTGCGGAAAGATCATCACCAGCGCCAGCGCCACCACCATCACCCCCACGAACGGCACGATAGAGCGGTAGATGTCGCGCAGCCCGATCTCGGGCGGGGCCATAGCGCGCATGAGAAAGAGGTTATAGCCAAACGGTGGTGTCATATAGGCAATCTGAGTGGTGATCGTGTAAAGCACACCATACCAGATCAGATCGAAGCCGAGCGCGCCCACCAGCGGCACGTAAAGCGGCGCGACGATCACCAGCATCGCGGTATCATCCAGAAACGTGCCCATGAGGATGAAACTGAGCTGCATCAGGATGAGGATCATCCACGGGCTGAGGTTCAGCGTCTCGGTAAACAGCCCCTCGATGGCGTTCACCGCCCCCAACCCGTCAAAGATCGCGCCGAAACCAAGGGCGGCGAGGATGATCCACATGAACATGCACGAAATCGCCAGCGTGTTGCGCACGCTCGTCTCGAACACCGCCCGCGTCATCCGCCCCTTGAGCACGGCGGCGAGGAACGCGGCAATCGCGCCGATGGCAGAGCTTTCCACGAGGCTCGTCCAGCCCTTGACGAAGGGCACCATCATCACCGCGAAGATCACCAGCGGCAACAGCCCTGCGCGCAGCAGACGCAGCTTTTCGGACAGCGACACATTGCGCTCCTCGGGCGGCAGCACCGGGCCAAGATGCGGCTGAATGCGGCAGCGGATGTAGATGTAGAGGATGAACAGCGTCGCCATCAACAGCCCCGGGATCACCCCCGCCAGCCACAATTGCCCCACCGGCTGCCGCGCGATCATCGCATAAAGCACCAGCACCACCGACGGCGGCACGAGGATGCCAAGCGACGAGCCCGCCTGTATCACCCCCGTCACCATGATCTTGTCATACCCCCGGCGCAGCAACTCGGGCAGCGCGATGGTGGCCCCGATCGCCATGCCCGCGACGCTCAGCCCGTTCATCGCCGAAATCAGCACCATGAGCCCGATCGTGCCGATCGCCAGCCCGCCCCGCACCGGCCCCATCCAGACATGGAACATCTTGTAAAGGTCGTCGGCGATGCGGCTCTCGCTGAGAACGTAACCCATGAATATGAACATCGGCAGGGTCAGCAGCGGATACCATTTCATCAGCTTCATCGCCGCCGAGAACGGGATTTCAACGCCACCCGTCCCCCAGAGCAGCACGCCCGCCAATGCGCCGACAAAGCCGATGGCCCCGAACACCCGCTGCCCGGTCATCAGCATCAGCATCATGCCCGCGAACATGACGAGGGCAATCATCTCATGCGGCATCGGTGTCTCCCTCGCGCAGGTATTCGATATCGCGGAAGAAGTCCGCCAGCGCCTGGAGGATCATCAGGAAGATACCGATGCAGAGCACGATCTTGATCGGCCAGAGCGGCGGACGCCAGGCGGTCGAACTGCGTTCCAGAAACCCGAGTTTCTCCTGCGCGGCGCTCGGCCCCTCGGTGATCAGGGTCAGGAACAAATCCCCGAAAAAGTGAAACGGCTCCATCCCGAAATAGCCAAGCGCATAGGCGGTGGAACTGACCGCCCCCATGAACAGAACGACGAGGTAGAACAGCAGAAAGAACACGGTGAACCCGTCGACCATCGCCTTGGTGCGCGGCGACCAGTCGCCGTAGAACAGATCCATCCGCACGTTCGAGCCGAGCTGAATCGAATAGGGCCCGCCCAGGACATAATAGGCGACCATCACGAATTGCGCGGTCTCCAACGTCCAGAGCGACGGGGTCGACGTTGCCTTGGAGAGTGACGACCAGAGCAGCACGCCCATCAGCACAAAGACCAGATACATGGCGATACGCCCGATAAAGCGGTTCATTCGGTCGATGCCTCGGATATAGGCCCGCATCATGCTACGCATCATGGGCCTCCCCCAGCCTGAGCCGCGCAAGCGCGGGATGCAGCAGGCCCAGCACCTCGGCGGCGATGCGATCCTGTTGCGCGGGCGTCGCGATCAGGTCGTTGCGGATTTCCAGCATCACGTTCGGCAGATCGTTGGCGATCCCGTGCAGGCGTAAACTGTGCGTCACGCCATCGGCGGGGCCGTAGGGTGCGTTGCGCTCCACCCGCCTGCCCGGCACCTCCTGCGCCAGCATCGCATCGGCCAACCGCGCATCGCTGTCATGCAGGATGCCGATCTCCACCGCGCGCGGCTGTCCCATCCATCGGGGCGTGAAACTGTGCATGGTAATCAGCGCAAAGGGCGTACCCGCCCTGCCCCGCCGCGCGATCAGATCGGATGTGGCGCGCGTGAAGGGCGCATAGACCCGCGCCACCCGCGCCGCGCGCGCCGCCTCATCCAGCCCGACATTGCCCGGCACCGCGATCGTCTCGGTCCGCTCGGGCATCGCACTCGGGGCTTCGGGCGGGCGGTTGCAATCATAGACCAGCCGCGAGATGCGCCCGGCGATCATCGGCGCCTCCAGCGCCTCAGACAGACGCCGCGCCACATCCTCCGCCCCCGGGTCCCAGGCCGCATGGCTGTCGCGCGCCGACGGGTCCAGACCGAGGCCGTCATAGTCGACGGGGATGTGATTCGAGGCATGTTCACAGACGATCACGGCCGGGCCGACCCCGTCCGCGTTGATGATTTCATAAGCCTCGGCGCGTTTTGCGGCCATGTTTCCCCCTGTCGCTGGAAAAAGCTTTCCATGAGAGAAGTTTTTCGTCAATATTTTTCCAGAAACATTCGGAGAAGATTTCCGTTGGCCTGCCGCGCACCTGCCCTTCTGCTCAGAATCGTGCCGCAAGAGGCGCGCCCGTGATCGACGATCCGCACCCCAGTTCCGCGCGGCCGATGACATCGGCCACGCCGACGGTGCGGCAACTGATCCGCAGCCAATATCAGGATCTGACGCAATCCGAGCGCAAGTTCGCCAATGCACTTGTCGAAAACTACCCCAATGCGGGCCTCGCCTCGATCACCACCGCCGCCGAGGGGGCGGGCGTCTCGGCCCCGGTTGTGGCACGGATGGTGCAGAAACTGGGGTTCAAGGGCTATCCGCAGTTCCATCAGGCGCTGTTGCAGGAATTGCAGGCCAAGGTCTCGGGCCCGACCGAACGCCGCGCGGTCTGGACCGCCGAAGCCCCCGAATCGCACATGCTCAACCGCTTTGCCGGGGCGGTGACGCAAAACCTTGCGCAGACCTTCGCCAATATCGACACCGCGCAATTCGACGCCGCCGCGCGCCTGCTGGCCAGCGATGCGGGGCTCTATATCGTCGGCGGGCGCATCACGCGGTCGCTGGCCGAATATGCCTTCACCCATTTTCAGGCGATCCGCGAGCGGGTGACGCATCTCACCTCCTCGCCCGCCACATGGCCGCATTACGTACTCGACATGGTCGAGGGCGACACGCTGCTGATCTTCGACATCCGCCGCTACGAGGAAAACCTGCTGCGCCTGGCCGAGATTGCCTCGGCGCGCGGGGCGCGGGTGATCCTGATCACCGACCAATGGGCCAGCCCGGTCGCAGGACTGGCCGAGGCGACGTTTCACTGCTGGGGGGAAATTCCATCGGCTTGGGATTCCAACATCGCCACGCTCTCGCTCACCGAGGCCCTCATCGCCGCCACGCAAGAGGAACGCTGGCCCGAGGCGCGCGACCGTTTCGAGCGGCTCGACAGCCTGTTCGAGATGACACGGCTCTTTCGCAAACCCTGAACGGGGCCACCGCGCGGCCCCGGGAAAGGAGATCACGGGCGCGGATCACAGCCGGTGCAGGCACGAACGGTTTTCATGGAAACGTCACCGAACCTGCGCTAACACTCAGAAACGAACAATTCCGATCACGTTGTTCAAGACAG
The DNA here is from genome assembly GCF_053628595.1 of Roseovarius sp. MBR-154. Classification (NCBI taxonomy): domain Bacteria; kingdom Pseudomonadati; phylum Pseudomonadota; class Alphaproteobacteria; order Rhodobacterales; family Roseobacteraceae; genus Roseovarius; species Roseovarius sp. MBR-154. The sequence goes on along the minus strand of NZ_JBRJGR010000005.1, from coordinate 191,872 downwards.
GGAAAACACATGAAACTCACATCCACGCATATGACCCTGGCCGCCGTTCTGACCGGAACGCTGGCCTTCGCACATCCCGCCGCTGCGGATACGCTGCGGCTGCTGACATGGGGCGGCTACGCCCCCGAGGACGTCATCGCCAAATTCGAGGAAGAGACCGGCCACACCGTCGAGGTCACGCTCTCCAACAACGAGGAAATGATCGCCAAGCTGCGCGCCACCGGCGGCGGCGGCTTCGACCTCGCCCAGCCCAGCCAGGACCGCATCGCCGGACCGCAGGCCGAGTTCGGCATCTACAAGCCGATGGACATCTCCAAGATCGACGAGTCGCTCTTTATCCCGTCGATGCTCAAGGCGACCAAGGCCAACACCACCGTGGGTGGCGAGGTCTACGGCGTGCCGCATGTCTGGGGCACCTCGGGCCTCGTGGTCGACACCTCCAAGGCAGACATGGTGAAGGATTACACCGATCTCTGTGCGCCCGAGGTGGCCGGTGACGTCTCCTACCGCCTCAAGCGCCCGACGCTGATCGGTTTTGCCTTCGCCATGGGGATGGACCCGTTCGCCGCCTATGGCGACGAGGCCGCCTATACCGAGATCATGGAAAAGGTCGAGGCCAAGCTTGTCGAATGCAAGCCCAATGTCAAAGCCTATTGGAGCGGCGGCGACGAGCTGATGAACCTGATGCGCTCAGGCGAGATCGTCGCGGCGATGGCCTGGGATACCGGCGGCTGGAAGCTGAACGAGGACAATGCCGACATCACCTTCGTCGCCCCCGCCTCGGGTGCGCTTGGCTGGATCGACACCTTCGTTCTGCCCGCCAAGGGCCGTGCCGATCAGGCCGCTTATGACTGGATCAACTTCGTGATGCAGCCCGAAATCGCAGCGATGATCACCGAAGTTGCAGGCAACTTCACCGCCTCCAAGGGGGCCGATGCGCATGTCTCCGACGCGCTCAAGGCCAAGTATCAGGCCAGCTTCCCGCCAGAAGCGGTGGACAATATCAAGTGGTATCCGCCGGTGCCCGCCGGGCTCGAGGTGATCGAGGGCGGCGTGCTCGACCGGGTCAAGGCCGCGAACTGAAGCTGCGCGATATCCCCGAGGCTCCCGCCGCACTGGCGGGGGCTTCTTGCATTGAAGGACCCCGACATGACGCAGCCTGATCTTGCCTGCACCCATCTCACCAAACGGTTCGGCGACACGACCGCCGTCGACGATGTCAGCTTCGAGGTGCCGCCGGGCTCGTTCTTTTCCATCCTCGGGCCCTCGGGCTGCGGCAAGACGACGATCATGCGGATGATCGCGGGGTTCCTCGCCCCCACCAGCGGCGATATCCGGATCAAGGGTCGCTCGGTGCTCGACGTGGCCCCCAACAAGCGCCCGGTGAACATGGTGTTCCAGCATCTGGCGCTGTTCCCGATGATGAATATCGCCGACAACATCGGCTACGGGCTGCGCCGCAAGGGCCTGCCCAGGCCCGAGATCACCCGCAAGGTGGGCGAGGTGCTGGAACGCATCGGCCTGCCATATATCGGCACGCGCAAGGTGGATGAACTCTCGGGCGGGCAGAAACAGCGCGTGGCCATCGCCCGCTGCATGGTTCTGGAACCCGATGTGCTGCTTTTGGATGAGCCGCTCGGCGCGCTTGACCTCAAGCTGCGCGAACACATGAAGATCGAGTTGAAGGCATTGCAGGCGGCCTTTGACACCACCTTTGTCTATATCACCCATGACCAGAGCGAGGCGCTGGTGATGTCCGACACCGTCGCGGTGATGAATGCCGGACGGTTCGAGCAGATGGGCGCCGCGCGCGATCTCTATTACCGGCCCGAAACCGCCTTTGTCGCGGGCTTTGTCGGAGACAGCAACCGCTGGCGTGGCCGGGTCGAGAGCGTGCAGGGCGACGCCCTGCGCCTGCGCAGCGACAGCGGGCTGGCGCTCTTGGGCAGCCGCCACGGGCGCGCCCTGTCCGAGGGTGCAGCGGCAGATATCTATGTCCGCCCCGAGGCGATCCGCCTTGGCCACAGCCCCGAGGATGTAGCGCATTTCGACAACCGCCTCTCGGGCACCGTGACCAGCCTGCTCTTCAACGGCGCGGCCAGCCGCATCCTGATACGCCCTGACGAGGGCGGCGAGGAGATCGAGGTGGCCCTGCCCCAATCCGGCGAATTCGCCCATCTCGAGCGCGGCTCGGCAGTGCATGTCGGCTGGTCCAGCGATCAGGGCAATTGTTTCGCGGCGGGGGCGGTCTGATGCAGGCGGCACAAAGGCTCGGCTTTCTCCTGCTGGTGACACCGCTCCTGCTGTGGCTGGGCCTGCTGATCATCATCCCGCATATCGACATGTTCCTCGTCTCGCTGCGCGAGCGGGTGGGCGTTGGCGAATATGCCACCAGCTTCGCCAATTACCGCAGTTTCATCGAACAGCCGCTGTACCTCATGACCTTCGCGCGCACCGCCGTTATGTCTGTGATGGCCACCGCGCTCACCCTGCTGATCGGCTTTCCGGTGGCCTATTACATCGCCAAGATGGCGCGCGGGCGCGTGCGCTCGGCGCTGTTCCTGCTATGCCTCGTGCCGTTCTGGGTGTCGGAACTGGTGCGCACCTTCGGCTGGATGATCCTGCTGCGCGAAACCGGCGTGTTCTCCAGCTTTCTGCAATGGGCGGGGCTGGTCGAAGGCCCGGTCGAGATGCTCTATAACGACGCCGCGATCATGGTCGGGCTGGTCTATACCTCGATGCTGTTCATGGTGGTCCCGCTGATCACCACGCTCGACAGCCTCGACGACGCGGTGATCGAGGCGGGCTATGATCTGGGCGGCTCGGGCCCGTCGATCCTGCGTGAAATCGTGATCCCACATGCCATGCCGGGCATCGTTTCGGGCTCCATCGTCGTCTTCATGCTGTCGCTCGGCAATTACCTCACGCCGATCATGCTGGGCGGCAAGGACAGCCTGTGGTTCACCGAGCTGATCTATTCGCAATTCATCGTCCGCTTCAACTGGGAGCTGGGCGCGGCCTTCGGCTTCATGCTGCTGATCCTGTCCTCGGTGATCGTCTGGGGCACGCTGCGCCTGACCGGCCAGACCCTTGAAAAGACCATGGGATGAGAGGCACGCCATGATCCCCACCATCCCCCAGAGCCGTCTGATCAAGGTGACCTACACCGCCTATGTGGTCCTCTTCTTCACCTATCTCGCACTGCCGCTGACCGTCGTCGCGGTCTTTGCCTTCAACGACAGCCAGTTCCCCTCGCTGCCCTGGGAGGGCTTCACCTGGGACTGGTTCTTCGGCGAGGAACAACCCAAGATCGGCGTCTTTCACGAACGCCCGATCCTGCGCGCCATCGGCACCTCGGCCTTCGTCGGTTTCTGCGTCTCGCTGCTCTCGGTCGCCGTGGGCACCACCAACGCCTTTCTCTTCAACCGCTACGAGTTCCGCGGCCGCGGATTGCTCTACGTGCTGATGCTGACGCCGCTGGTCATTCCGGGGATCGTGCTCGGCATCTCGATCCTGGTCTTTTCCTCGACCGTGGCCAATGCGGCATGGGACGCGATGGAATGGGATCTCATGGCGCTGCGCCCCGGCCTCATGCTGGTGATCCTGGGGCAGTTTTCCTTCATCACCACCATCGCCACGCTGGTCATCGCCGCGCGGTTGCGGAAATTCGACCGGACGCTGGAAGAGGCCGCGCTCAACCTCGGCGCGGGCCATCTGACGGCGGTGCGCACGATCACCATCCCCTACCTGATGCCCGCCCTGATCGGGGCCTTTGTCGTGGCCTTCCTGATGAGCTTCGAGAATTTCAACACCACGCTGATGCTGGTGGGCTCCGACGCGCCGCTGACCATCGCCATGTTCGACCGGCTCAAGGAGGGCTCCACCCCGCTGCTCAACGCGGTGTCGCTGCTGCTCATGGTCGGCTCAAGCCTTCTGGCGCTGGTGATGATCGCGTTTCAACGGCGGTGACCGCCTGAAATCCCGCTTGCACTTTGCCCTGTGAGGCGATGTGATCCCCCCGGAAACGGGAGGAGACGACGATGAATCTTGCAAGACTGGCAGCAGAGGCAGAGACGCGCGGCACACCGGTGCGCGCAGGCCTGATCGGCGCGGGCAAATTCGGCTCGATGTTCCTCGCCCAGGTGCCGACCATCGCCGGGCTGGAGGTGAGCGCCATTGCCGACCTCTCGCCCGACCGTGCCCGCAGCGCCTGCGCCGCCGTGGGCTGGGACGAGGACCGCATCGCCGCAACCGCCTATCTCGAGGACGGCGCGGCGCTCGCCGCGCGCGACGATGTCGATGTGGTGATCGAGGCGACCGGCAATCCGCGTGCGGGCATCACCCATGCCCGCGCCGCCATCGCGGCCGGAAAGCACGTGGTCATGGTCAATGTCGAGGCCGACGTGCTCGCCGGGCCCGCGCTGGCCTCCGAGGCGCGCACGGCGGGCGTGGTCTACTCCATGGCCTATGGTGATCAACCGGCGCTCGTGTCGGAAATGGTCGACTGGGCGCGCGCCACCGGCTTTCACGTCACCGCGGCCGGCAAGGGCACCAAATACCTGCCCGCCTATCACGAAGTCACCCCCGATGACGTCTGGTCGCATTACGGGCTGACGGCGCAGGAGGCCGCGGCGGCGGGCATGAACCCGCAGATGTTCAACTCCTTCCTCGACGGCACCAAGAGCGCCATCGAAATGGTCGCCATCGCCAATGCCTGCGGCCTCGACGTGCCCGAGGCGGGCCTCGCCTTCCCGCCCTGCGGCGTCGATGACCTCGCGCATGTGCTGCGCCCGCGCGAGGTGGGCGGCCAGCTTGACCGGCGCGGCATGGCCGAAACCGTTTCCTCGCTCGAACGCGACGGCCGCCCGGTGTTTCGCGATCTGCGATGGGGCGTCTATGTGGTGCTCGAGGCGCCCAACGACTACGCCGCCGCCTGCTTCAAACAATACGGGTTGCCCACCGATTCGACCGGGCGCTTTGCGGCGATGTACAAGCCCTTTCACCTGATCGGGCTGGAACTGTCAGTCTCGGTCCTGAGCGCCGCCCTGCGCGGCGAGCCCACCGGCCAATCGCGCGAGATGCGCGGCACCGTGGCCGCCGTGGCCAAGCGCGACCTCAAGGCCGGAGAAGTGCTCGACGGCGAGGGCGGTTATACCGTCTGGGGCAAGGCGCAGCCCATCGCCCGCGCAGGCCACGCCCTGCCCATCGGGCTTGCGCATGGCGTGGCCATGACCCGCGATGTGGCACGCGGGACGATGCTCAGCTTCGATGACGTCACCCTTGGCCCCGACCCGATCGTGGATCTCTATCGCGGATTGCTCCCCGGCTGAGGCCACGCCTTTCGAACCCGGGATCACCCCTTGGGCAGATAGGGGATCGACCCGGCCACGTCGGTGTCGTCGATCACCCAGAAATGCCCCTCGCTGCCCGCCTGCCGCGCCTGCGCGAGCGGCGCATAGTCGGGATCACCGGCAAAGGCGCGCGCGGCCTCCGCCGACGGAAACTCGATCAGCGCGATCAGGGTGGTATCCGGTGCCTCGCCCTCGAGCGTCTCGATATTGGCGCTACGCGACAGATACCGCCCGCCATGCTTGGCCGCGATGTCATGGGTCCGCGCCGCATAATCGGGCACCCAGGCGTCATCGGTGATCTTGACCTGAGCAATCAGATAGGCTGGCATTATGGGTCTCCTCCGGTTCGAGGGGCAGGATTGACCCCTGCCCCGACAGGGCCGCAGCCTAGCCGCCGGGGCTGTAATCCGGAAACACGTTTGCGTCACCAGCCCCCATGCAAGGCGTGGCAAAAAATTTCCCGCTCTCCCTCCATTTTCCTCTTGCAGCCGCGGGCCATCCTTTATATCTCACGCCTCACCCAAGGATGCGGGCGTAGCTCAGGGGTAGAGCATTACCTTGCCAAGGTAAGGGTCGAGAGTTCGAATCTCTTCGCCCGCTCCATTTTCCTCAGGAAAAACGGGACACGCAGAGGGCCGCACACGCGGCCCTTTTCGCGTTCCCACCGTCCCACGCGGATATTCAGTATGTGATGTGGGCTGCATGACTGGTGCAGGCGATGATGATGTGAAGGGGATGGTACCGCCTCCCTGGCTTGAACAGGGGACCTCTGGATCCACAATCCAGCGCTCTAACCAACTGAGCTAAGGCGGCACTGGGTGGCGATTTAACTTTACCGCCTGCCGAATGCAAGCCTAATGAAAGGCGATTTCCCAGCTTTGTTCGACCAGATCGCAGCCATAGGACCGCACCGGCCGCGACGTGACCAGCCGCCAGCCGTCGCGGGCATAGAGCGTGCCGTGACGCTCCACCAGCCAGGCGGTGTCCTCGGGGCGGAACGGGCGAATGACGGCATCCTTCATGACGCACAGCAAAGCGCCACGAGGCTTGCCAATCAAGAGGGAAACGCGTAGCAGATCGCGCAACGCAAGGAGGCCGGAATGGGCATCAACTCGGAAAGCGACATCACCGCCAATCTCCAGATCGGGCCGACCGATCAGGGCATGGTGCGCCTCTATGTCGAGGCGCAGGGCCTTGAAATTCCCATGGATTTCACCCCCGAAGAGGCCGAGGAGATCGCCCAGGAAATACAGGCCGCCGCCCGGGCCGCCGCCGCGCGCAAATCATGACAACGGGTCGCGCAACCCGTGCAGACGGCGCGCGGCATCACGGGCGAATTTGCGGACAAGCGCGGCGCGGCGCGCGGCGGGCAGTTTGTCCTCATCGCCCATGCGGAGGATCTCGGCGCCGTAGCCATCGGCGATGATGAGGCCGGTCTCAAGCGGCAAAAGGTCGGTCGGGAATTCGGCGTCCACCGCCCAGAAATACCGGTCGCACCAGTCGAGATAGCCCTGCCATTTCGCATCCGTCTGAAAATCGGCACGGCTCGACTTGCACTCGATCACCCAGATCTCGCCCTTTGGGCCGAGTGCCATGACATCCACCCGCTTGCCCCGCTCTGGCGAAAATTCCTCGACCGGAACAAAGTCATAGCTTAGCAGGTGACGACAGACTCCCCGCGCCAGAATCTGGCCGGGCAGCAGGGGGCGGGGGCTCAGCGGGTCCATGCAAATATTTTGAACAAAACACGAACCTACGCAACCCCTTGTCGCGCCCCTGACAAAGCATTACTTGAGGGGGGTGACGGGTGCTGCCCTTCTCGTGAACGGTTGCATTCCGGTGGCCTTAAGCAATTCCGAGGGAGCTGGCTCTGTCCGGGCCCTGGTCCGGTTACCCGGCGCCCACCTGTACACACAGGTCCTCGGGAATGAGAGAACCAAACGGTTGCGTGCGGGCCCGTCACACCTTCCCCGCCTCTCGTTCGCGATATGGAACTCACGCCCCGAATGTGACACATGAAGAAGGCCCCCGCAGGGGCCTTTGCTGGATGACTGTTCGGGCGCGCGGTCTACCGCTTGTTCTGCCAGAAGGCGCGGGCGTCCCCCTCATCTGCGCGCGCCGGGATGGTCGCGTAGTCGCGGTGCATCACGTGCTGCCGATGGCCACCACGCGGCCCGTCGTCATCGTCATCCTTGAGCCGCATCACCGCGATGGCGAATTGCACCCCCGCAAAGACGATGCCGTTGGCGAACCACAGGATCACCACAGCCAGAAGCCCCTGATCGGAATGCGTCACCAGATGCCAGAGATTGGCGATATTGAACCACAGCAGCATTCCCACGAACGCCGCCGCGATGGCAAAGCCGATGGCGACATGGGTGACGTAGAGGCGGATGAGCTTGGGCATGGCGAACCTCCGTTTGTTTGATTATGAGCGTAATGCCTTAACAAAGAATTACAAGCGTCCGGTCATAATCGTGATGGCCCCGCGACATCCCGCCGCCGCCGCTCGGCTCAGCGGCAATAGGGCCCGCCGCGATGTTCGGCCGTGTCGAAATGGAAGTGATCGCGGTGGTGGCGATCCGATTCGGGACCAAGTACCGTGCCGAACGGTCCACAGGCCTGACCATGCACGCGGCGCAGAACACGGCCCTTTGCCCCGCGCCCCCAATCCTCGAGCACCGAAATCTCGGATCCGTCGCGCAGTTGCAGCGCGGCGATGTCGATCGCCTTGCCCTTGCCATGCTCGGAAATCAGCGCCCCGGCCTGGCTGTTCCGGGTCCGGCAGGTGTAATGCGCGGCCACGCGCAACCCACTCAGGCCGCCCCCCATGCGCCCCACCTCTGGCTTGGCGCTGCGGTCCACCCATTGCCCGAGTGTGCGCGCCGTCGGGCAGGTCAGCGTCGCGGGCTGGCTGAGGCGCACGCGATGCACCGATTCGAGCCGCACCGCACGCTCCACCCCGCAGCCCTCGACCGGGTCGGGCAGATAGCCTGAGACCGTGCCCACCAGCCCCGGATCGCCACAGAGCCCGCCACCGCGCGTCACCGCGTCATCGCCGCGCCCGCAGCCGGTCGCCAACAGGCTGAGGCCCAATGCGGCAAGGATCGCGGCGCGCCTCATGCCTTCTTCACCCGACCGAAATCGGGCGCATCGGTATCCTGCCCGGCCTCGATGATGCCGCGCCGGATCGCGCGCGTGCGGGTGAAATAGGCGTGCAGATGATCGCCGTCGCCGGTGCGGATGGCGCGCTGCAGCGCGAAAAGCTCTTCGGTAAAGCGGCCCAGAATTTCCAAGGTCGCCTCCTTGTTGTTGAGGAACACGTCGCGCCACATGGTCGGGTCCGACGCCGCGATGCGGGTGAAATCGCGAAAGCCTGCGGCGGAATACTTGATCACTTCGCTGTCGGTGACGCGGCGCAGATCGTCGGCCACGCCGACCATCGTGTAGGCGATCAGATGCGGCGCATGGCTTGTCACGGCCAGCACCAGATCGTGATGCTCGGCATCCATCTCGTCTGTATGGCTGCCAAGCGCCTGCCAGAACGCCTCCAGCCGCTCGACCGCCGCGCGATCACTGCCCGGCTGCGGCACGATCAGGCACCAGCGGTTGTCAAAAAGCTCGGCAAAGCCAGAGCGCGGCCCGGAATGTTCGGTCCCGGCCAAGGGATGAGCGGGCACGAAATGCACGCCCTCGGGCAGATGCGGCGCGACCGCCTCGATCACCGCCTTCTTGACCGATCCCACATCGCTGACCGTGGCACCGGGTTTCAGCACCGGGCCGATTTCGGCCGCGACGTCGCCCATCGCCCCCACCGGCACGCAGAGCACCACCAGATCGGCCCCCTCCGCGGCCTCGGCGGCGCTGTCGCAGACCCTGTCGCACAGGCCGATCTCGCGCGCGATGGCGCGGGTCTCGGGGCTGCGGGCATATCCCGTCACCTCGCGCGCCACACCGGCGCGCTTGATCGCATGCCACATCGACGAGGCAATGAGCCCCAGCCCGATCAGGGCCACGCGGTCATAGATCACACTCATCGTGCGCCGCCCTTGAACTGCCCCACGGCATGCGCCACCCGGCGGCAGGCAGCCTCATCGCCCACGGTGATGCGCAGGCAGTTGGGCAGGTTGTAGCCCGCCACACGGCGCACGATCAGGCCCTGCGATTGCAGATAGGCGTCACAGGCCTCGGCCTCGTCGCGGCTGCCAAAGCGGGCGAGAATGAAATTCGCGGTCGAGGTGTCCGACGGCACGCCGTGTTCGGCCAGCGCCTCGGCCAGCCAGGCGCGCAGGCGGGTGTTGTCCTCGCGGCATTTTTCGGCCCAGGCGGTGTCGCGGATCGCGGCCTCGGCGGTGACCAGCGCGGCATGGCTCAGGTTGAACGGCCCGCGCAGGCGGTTGAGAACATCAACGACATGGGCCGGGCCATAGCCCCAGCCGACGCGCAACCCGCCCAGGCCGTAAAGCTTGGAGAATGTCCGGGTCATCACCACGTTGTCGCGGCTCTCGACCAGGGCCGCCCCGCCATCATACCCGCCGACATATTCCGCATAGGCCCCGTCGATCACCAAGAGCGCACGCTCGGGCAGGCCCTCGGCGAGGCGGCGCAACTCGGCCCCGCCAATCATCGTGCCGGTAGGGTTGTTGGGATTGGCGACAAAGACCAGCCGTGTGGCCTCGGTGCAGGCCGCGAGGATCGCATCGACATCGGTCACGCGCTCGCGCTCGGGCACCTCGACGGGCGTGGCCCCGTTGGCCAGAGTACTGATCCGGTACATGGCAAAGCCATGCTCGGTATGGATCACCTCATCGCCCGGCCCGGCATAGCCCTGACACAGAAAGGCAATGATCTCGTCGCTGCCCACTCCGCAGACGATGCGCGCGGGATCGAGCCCGTGGATCTCGCCGATGGCCGCGCGCAACGGCCCGTGATCGGTCGAGGGATAGCGGTGCAACTCATAGGCGGCCTTGCGAAACGCCTCCTTGGCGGCCTCGGAGGGGCCAAAGGGGTTCTCGTTGGAGCTGAGCTTGACCACATTGGCCACGCCCGCCAAGTGGCCAATGCCACCCTGGTAGAGCGCGATATCCATGATGCCCGGCTGTGGCGTGATCTTGGTCATGTCGTCCCTCGTGTCTCGCAGGTGGTTCTAGCTTTGACATCCCGCCTTGACCAGCATCAAAACAAAAAGGCCGCGGCGGTTACCCGTCGCGGCCTCTTCGCATCTGGTCAGAACGCTTAGTTCTGGGCGTAGAATTCGATCACGAGGTTGGGTTCCATCATCACCGGATAGGGCACATCCGACAGGCCCGGCTGGCGCACGAAGGTGGCCTTCATCTTGGAATGATCGGCGTCGATGTAATCGGGCACATCACGCTCGGCAAGTTGCACGGCCTCGAGCACCGCCGCCATCTGCTTGGACTTGTCGCGGACCTCGATCACGTCGCCCTCTTTCACGCGGTAGGAGGGGATGTTGACGCGCTTGCCGTTCACCGTGACATGGCCGTGATTCACGAACTGGCGCGCGGCAAATACGGTGGGGACAAACTTGGCACGGTAGACCACGGCGTCGAGGCGACGCTCGAGCAGGCCGATCAGAAGCTCGCCGGTGTCACCGCGGACCCGCTCGGCCTCGGCGAAGATGCGGCGGAACTGCTTTTCGGTCAGGTCGCCGTAATAGCCCTTGAGCTTCTGCTTGGCGCGCAGCTGCAGGCCGAAATCGGAAATCTTGGCCTTGCGGCGCTGGCCATGCTGGCCGGGGCCGTATTCGCGGCGGTTCACCGGGGATTTCGGACGACCCCAGATGTTTTCGCCCATGCGGCGGTCGATCTTGTACTTGGCAGACGTGCGTTTGGTCACGGCTGATCTCCTTCTTTATGTGTCGAAGGGCGTTGTCCTCTGGATTGCTCCCGACAGGCATCCCCTTGCGGGGGCCACCAACACCAATGAAGCCGCGCTTATACAGCGGTGCGTGCGGGTGTCAACCGGGGTGTTGGATGGATCGTGAGGTGGGGGTGCATGGTTGGCCTGAAGTGGACCTTCGCCTCTAGCACCAACGCGCGGAATCAAGGCGCGGCACGCGCCGCCGCGCAGCGCCCGACCGCCCCCCGGGCGGGCGCTTTTGCAACGTGTCAAGCATTTGAAAACGGCCAAGGTCACCTCCAGGCCAAATTCACCACCGCTCTCAGCTAGCCCCCATCCCGTTCAACCTCAGGAACAGGCTCTCTTCATCGTCATTGCGGAAGAACGGCACCGAAGCGGGCGGGGTGCGGTCATGCGCCCGTGCGGTGACCTCGGCCAGCACCACCTCGGTGATGAAGGGCAGATCAAAACGCCGCGCATCCGCAAGCGGCACCCATTGCAGATGGCTCAACTCCTCGCAGGCGGCGGAGAAATCATCGGGATCGCCGGCCAGAGCCTCGGCATGGACCAGGAAGAATCGCGCGTCAAACCGGCGCGGGCGACCCGGCGGGGTGATCGCGCGAAACACGAATTGCAGCGGGTCGGCACGCGGCACGAGGCCACGCCCGGCAAAACCCTGCCAGTCATCGGGCACCGCGCCCGGCCAGTCCCCGGGCTGTCCGAGGGCAAGCCCGGTTTCCTCCCACAACTCGCGCACCGCCGCGGCGGCGAGGGCGTGGGCGAGATCGCGATCGCAATCCTCGCACAGACGCTCGGCGCAGAGCGCGGGCAGGGGGCGCACCAGCGGGATATCGGCATCGCCCGCATCCACAGCCCCGCCGGGAAAGACGAACTTGTTGGGCATGAAGGCCGCCTGCGCACCGCGCTGCCCCATCAGGACATGCGGACGCTCTTCATCGCGCAGGACGATCACGGTCGCCGCGTCGCGCACGGCACTCTTGTCGATGTCACTCATGGTCGCCCTTTCGCGTGCAGGGCCTAGCGACCGTCACTGAATCCATGCATCAGCCGCGCCCATTGAAAGGCCACGATGGCCCCTTTCAGACGTGGCAGAAGGTAAAGCGAGAGCGTGATCGTGCCAATAGCGAATATCGTGAACAGCACCAGCGGCTCGGGCCGGAACTGCACAAAGGCGACATGCAGCAGCGGGGCCATCAGATGCCCGACGATCAGGATCGTCAGATAGGCAGGGCCGTCATCGGCGCGCGCATGGCTCAGATCCTCGCGGCACACCGGGCAGGTGTCGCGCAGCTTGAGATAGCTCTTGAGGATCGGGCCGCTGCCGCAATTCGGGCATTTGCGGGAAAAGCCCCGGCGCAGCGCGGGCCAGAGTTGGCGGTCGGTCTGTTCGGCGGTGGTATCGCGCATCGGGCGGCCTTTCATAGCGTTGGCGCAAACATGGAGAAAGTGCGGGCGGGATGGAAGGTGACAGCCTGTCCTTGCGGCGCGATGTCGCAAATCTCGCGCCGAGCGATGCAAAAAAATCGCGCCCCTGCGACGGAAGACCGCTCGGACCCCGTATCACCTTGCAGAAACGGACCGGATGCCGGTGCGTTTCAGGAGTTCTGACACCTCACACGAGATAGGATATGTCATCATGAAAAATATGGTTCTGATCGCTGGTCTGGCCACCACGATGTCACTGGGCGGGCTGAGCGCCGTCGAGGCAAGCAGCCACAAGGGCGGCATGAAACACGGCGGCATGCAGATGCAGCACAGCTTCGAGGATCTCGATGCAGATGGCGATGGCAAGATCACGCCCGAGGAAATGACAGGCCACATGCAGGCGCGGTTCGAGGGGGCCGACAAAGACGGCGACGGCGCGCTCACGCGGGACGAATTGCTCGCGCGGATGATGGAGCGTCGGGTCGAACGCATGGGCCGCTATGCCGATCACATGATCGAGCAGAACGATGCCGATGGCGACGGTGCGCTGAGCATGGACGAGATGCGCGCGAACCGGCAGGGAAAGATGCTTGAACGTCTCGACACGGATGGCGATGGCAGCGTGTCGGAGGAGGAATTCTCGGCCATGCAAGAGCGTCGCGGCGACAGGAAGATGCACGGCATGATGCAGGGGCAGCACGGCATGAAGGGTCAGGACGCCGACAAGGGCATGCATCACGGCAAGGGCGACGGCAAGTCTGACGCGCATGGCCATCACGGGCAGGTCAAGGAAATCCACTACCACTATCACTATTACAACAATTGATGTCGGCGGCGCGGGGCACATGGGCTCCGCGCTTGTCGGGCCGGGCCGATGGACATACGCTTCGGTGAATGGTGATGCCGCTCGATGATCTCGCGGACGTGCCCGACGAGGCGCTGCTCGTGCTCTTCGCCAATGGCGACGGGGCGGCGGCCCGCATGCTCACGCTGCGGCTCACCCCGCGAGTCATGGCGCATGCCTGGCGCCTTCTGGGCAACCGGGCCGAGGCCGAGGACGTGGCACAGGAAGCAATGCTGCGGCTGTGGAAACAGGCGCATGACTGGCGGCAGGGCGAGGCCAAGGTGACCACCTGGCTTTACCGTGTCGTGGCCAATCTCTGCATCGACCGGCAACGCCGCGCGCGCGGCGGGTCAGTCGCGCTCGACGCCATCCCCGAGCCTGCGGATAGCCGCGCCAGCGCCGCCGAGGAATTGCAGGAACGGGCCCGCGCCGAGGCGTTGCAGACCGCCCTGAACGATCTGCCCGAGCGGCAGCGTCAGGCGGTGGTGCTGCGCCATATCGAGGGGCTGGCAAACCCCGAGATCGCACGGATCATGGAAATATCGGTCGAGGCGGTGGAAAGCCTCACATCGCGGGGCAAACGCGCGCTGAGCGCGGCCCTCGCCGGACGGCAAGAGGAGTTGGGATATGTCGATGACTGACAAGGATCGCGCGGGCCAGGGCCTCGACGTCTTTTTCGAAGCCGCGCGCCGCCACCCCCCCGCGCCGTCGCCGGATCTGCTGGCCCGGGTTCTGGCCGAGGCCGAGGCGCTGCAAGCGGCCACGGCCCGCCCGGCCCCTGCCCCGGCCCCGCACGCGGGCCTCGCCGCACGTCTCTATCGCCTGCTTGGCGGCTGGCCCGCGATGGCCGGGCTGGCCACGGCGGCGCTGACCGGTCTCTGGATCGGCACGGCCCTGCCCGAGGGTCTGATCGGTCAGGCTGAGGCGGGTTATCTCGTGGATATCACGCCGGAGATGGCATTCGATCTGGCCGGGGGAGAGTTTTGATGGACGACAGGCAACTACAGGGCAAGCCCGGTACGGGCCGCTGGATGCGCCTCCTTCTGGTGGTCTCGCTCGCCGCCAATCTCGCGGTCGTGGGGGTGGTCGCCGGATGGGCGCTGCGCCATGGCGGCCATCACGGGCATCACCCCTCGCGGCTCGACATGGCGGGCGGGCCGCTGACCCGTGCGCTCAGCGACGCGGACCGCCGCGAGATCGCGCAGCGCATGCGGCAGGTCTGGCGCGAGACGCGGTCCGACCGGACGGACATAGGGGCGAGTTTCGACGCGCTGGTCGCCGATCTGCGCGCCGTGCCCTTCGATCCGGACCGCGTGGCGGCGCGCATGCGTCAACAGCGCGAGGGCTTCGCCGCGCGGTTCGCGATGGGACAGGAGGTGCTGCTCGGGCATCTCGCCGCAATGAGCGACGCCGACCGCGCGGCCTATGCCGACCGGCTCGAAACCCGAATCAATGAGTACCGCGAACGCCGCGATCACCACCGGTCGCAGTGACCGCTACCCCCGCTGCAACCGCACCGGAATTTCCCGCGCCAGACGAATCAGATGCGCCATATAGGGCTTGTCCGCATCCTCGTCGCGGATCGCCGCGTATAGCCGCTTGGTCTTGCCCTCTGCGGTCAGCGGCCGCGTCACGTAATCCGTGCTCGTCTTGACCTCGCGCACCACCCAGTCGGGCAGCACGGCGACCCCGCGATTGGAGGCGACCAGCAGCAGGATCACCGCCGTCAACTCCACCTGCCGGATGCTCTTGGGCTCGACCTTGGCCGGGGTCAGCAATTCGGTGAACACATCCAGCCGCGAGCGGTCCACCGGGTAGGTGATCAGCACCTCGTCGCGAAAATCCGCGGCCTCGACATAGGGTTTTTGCGCCAATGGATGCTGGCTTGAGGCCACGAAGACCGGCTCGTAATCGAAAAGCGGCTTGAAGCTGATCCCCGGCAAATCCTCGGGATCGGACGACACCACCAGATCGACCTCTTCCTTTTGCAACGCAGGCAGCGCGTCAAAGGCGAGGCCAGGCCGGATATCCACATCCACCTCGCCCCATGTCTTGCGAAACCGCTCCAGCACCGGGAACAGCCATTCAAAGCAGGCGTGACACTCGATGGCGATATGCATCCGCCCCGCGCTGCCCTCGCGCAACCCCTCGAACTCCTGCTCCAGCGCCTCGATCTCGGGCAGGATCTTCTCGGCCAGCCGCAACAGGCGCTGCCCCGCCGCCGACAGGCGCAAGGGCTTGGACCGCCTCACGAAAAGCTCCACCCCGGCCTGATCCTCCAGACCCTTGATCTGGTGGCTCAGCGCCGATTGCGTGATGTGCAGCAGGTCCGCCGCCCGCGCCAATCCGCCCGCCTGATGAATGGCACGGATTGTCCTGAGATGCCGGAACTCGATATGCATATATTAGCGCGCCTCATTCAAACCATGAATTTAATGAAGTTGTCTCACAATGCTGCGCCTGCAACAAGAGGGGGACAGTTGCAGCTTCCTCACAGGATGACCCCGATGACACCACCGCGCATTTCCTTCGAATTCTTCCCGCCCAAGACGCTCGAGGCGTCGTTCCGCCTCTGGGACACCGTTCACACCCTTTCGCCGCTCGATCCGCGCTTCGTCTCGGTCACCTATGGCGCGGGCGGCACCACCCGTGAGTTGACGCGCGAGGCTGTAGGCACGTTGCACAAGGCCACCGGTCTCAATGTCGCCGCCCACCTGACCTGCGTCGATGCCAGCCGCGAGGAAACGCTCGAGATTGCCGATCAGTTTGCCGCCGCTGGCGTCACGGAACTCGTCGCCCTGCGCGGCGATCCGCCCAAGGGCTCGAACGGCTTCACCCCGCACCCGCAAGGCTTCGGAGACAGCTGCGAGCTGATCTCGGCCCTCGCCGACACCGGCAAGTTCACCATCCGCGTCGGCGCCTACCCCGAGAAACACCCCGAGGCCGCCGACAGCCGCGCCGATATCGACTGGCTCAAGCGCAAGATCGACGCGGGCGCCACAGAGGCGATCACGCAGTTCTTCTTCGAGGCCGACACGTTCTTTCGGTTCCGCGATGCCTGCGTCGCGGCGGGCATCGACGCGCCGATCATCCCCGGCATCCTGCCGATCGAGAACTGGACCGGCGCGCGCAAATTCGCCACCTCCTGCGGCACGCAAATCCCCGCATGGCTCGACGATTGCTTCGACAAGGCGATCCGCGACGACCGCCATGATCTGCTCGCCACGGCGCTCGCCACGGAACTGTGCAGCGACCTGATCGAGGGCGGGGTGGAAGACCTGCATTTCTACACGCTCAACCGCCCCGAACTGACCCGCGACGTGTGCCACGCCCTTGGCGTCACACCCCGCGTCACGCTGCGCGACGTGGCCTGACGGCTTGCCCCCCGGCGCGGCGCGGCCTAGCGTGGCCGCGCAACGCGCCACGGGGGAAACCATGCCGGATCACGCCACAACACTCGACGACTTGCCCGACATGACAGCGCTCCTGTCGCGCTCCGGGCTCGACTTCATGCGCGACATGATCGCGGGCACCCTGCCCGGCCCGCCGATCGGTGCGACCCTGGGCTTTCACCCGGTGGTGGCCGAGCCGGGCTGCGTGGTGTTCGAGGGCACGCCGAGTTTTGCCGCGCTCAACCCGATGGGCGGCGTGCATGGCGGCTGGTACGGGGCCATCCTCGACAGCTGCATGGGCTGCGCGGTGATGACCGAACTGGCGCGCGGCGAGATCTACACCACCCTTGAATTCAAGACCAACATCACCCGTGCCCTGCCCGTGGGCCGCGCGGTGCGTGCCATCGGCACGGTGCAGCATCGCGGCCGCTCCACCGGTGTGGCCACCGGCGAATTGCGCGGCGTCGAGGATGGCAAGCTTTACGCCACCGGCTCCACCACCTGCATCATCCTGCGCCCAGACGTGACCTGACCGACCGGGATCACGCCGCATTTGACCCGCCCGTTTCGTTTTTTCCCTTGCGACACGCACCGGCGCTGCTACGCTCAGCCTGTCATGGTGCCGCCCCGCGGGGCGGAGAATTGGGAAGCCGGTGAGAGACCGGCACTGCCCCCGCAACGGTAAGGGAGGGCGTCACGGCGATATGCCACTGGGCCGGGTTCGGTCTGGGAAGGTGCCGGGACGCACGGGCCGCAAGCCCACCCCCCAAGTCCGGAAACCAGCCAGGACAGACGTCGAATCGCGGGGGGCGATGCGGGCGTGTGCGCCCGGCGCCATGACCCGGCCCGTACCCCCGCCCCATCCGGCCCGGGGTGTGGCCGCGGAGAATGAATCATGTCGCTGATACAAATTCTCGATGCCCTCGAAGACAGCCCGACCGCAGGCACGCAGGCGCAGGCCGCGGCGCGGATGGGCTTTCTCGAATGGGTCTTTGCCGCACCGGGCCCGGTGACGGCGCAAATGGTCCGCGAGGCCTTGGCAGACCCGGCCGCGCAAGAGGCGCAAAGCGCCGCCGCGCGGGCTTTCGTGGAATATCTCGAAGTGGCGTGTCTCTCGGGTCTGCGGTCACCCGCCCGACGTGGCCGCGCGCGCCTGGTGCACTGAGCCCTCTTGAGACTGCGTCAGACAACAAAAAACGGCGACACCAGAGAGGAGGAGAGGTGCCGCCGTTTCCTGTACGTCCAGCCCCAGGGAGGAGGAGGGGGGCCTTTCGCAAACTCTCGGGATCAGAGCGACCCCGATATTCCGGCCCCGGGTTTCAGGGAGGAGGAGAGAAACCCGTGACCGTAGCGGATGCATCAGGGAGGAGGAGAGATGCACCCGATTCCGTTGTTACGACCGATGGCCGTAGACCGCGTCCTGTGCGACGCGCTTGATTTCGCTGCGATGCAGGCCCAGATCCGTCAGTTCACGCGCGCTCAGCTCTTGCAGTTCGCGGATCGTGCGGCGATATGTGCGGTAGGCCGCCATCCGCTGCACTGCGGCATAAACCGCCGCGCTCAGGTCTTCGCCGAGGGTCTGAACCGCCGAGCGGGGCATCAGGATCGTGTGTGGCATCGTTCGCATCCTTGCGGATATGTTCGTTTCAGCAGGCATCACACTTCGTTTTGCCTTTGTTGAGTTTAAAATAACGCGTTTCTGCGCCTGCACAATACCTCAGGCAAGCAATGCTGCTATGCAGCAAATGCATATAAAAAAGGTGACGTAAGGTTAGGCGAATATTGGATTTTTTAGGCAGTTTGCGCAAAGCTTCGGGGCAGAGGGGACAGGCGTGCCACCTTAGGGTGCACGGGCGATGCGGGATTGGGCAGATTGCGTCAATACGAAAATCCGCACGCCCTGAAGCGGCCGGATGCAGATACCCGGCAGGCCGAGCCTGTTGCGAATCACCCGGCCGACGAAAGGAACGGCATGACACCCGATGACATGGTCCTCACCCCCACCGGCCTGCGCTTTCAGGGGCGGCGCTATCCCTGCACGATCGGTCGTGGCGGTCTTTCTAGCGACAAGCGCGAGGGCGACGGGGCCACGCCGCGCGGCACGCATCGCATCGTCGGCATGCTCTTCTGCCCCGACCGCATGGCCCGCCCCGCCGATTGGGCGCGGCCCATCCGCCCGGGCGATCTGTGGTCGGACGATCCGGGCCATGAGGATTACAATCTCATGGTGCGCGCGCCCTACCCGCATGGGCACGAGGTGCTGCGCCGCGCCGATCCGCTCTATGATCTGGTGATCGTGACCGACTGGAACTGGCCGCGCGCCGCGCGCGGGCGCGGGTCGTGCATCTTCATCCACCGCTGGCGCAGGCAGGGCTATCCCACCGCCGGCTGTGTCGCGCTGCGCCCCGAGCATCTGTCACGAATCGCCGCCGCGATTCGCTACGAGACCCGGCTGATCATTCGCTAGCCCCGGCGGCACGCGGCGCGCCGCTGCCGCCCTCTTCCTTGAGCGCCCCGGCCAGACGCGGCCCACCCCACCCCCGGCGCAGGAACCCGTTGGCGCTCGGGTGCAACCGCTCGGACGGATCACGGCCCACGACGCGCGGGCGGCGCATCAGCAAAATCTTTCCCCAGCCGATCCAGGTACCGACCGACGGCGCGGTCACGTCCTGCGGAAACCGGGCGCGCCAGCCCTCGGGCAGGGGCAGCGCGCAGCCCTCGGCCCGCTCCAGCATCCACACCAGCGGGATATTTGCCAGCGGACGCGCCGCCTGCACACCGCAAAGCTGCCCGCCCACATCCGAATGACAACCCCGGAACCAGACCTGCTCCAGGTGGCCGTCGAACTCCGGCATCGTCTCCCACAGCACCGGCCAATAGGCATTGCGCGTCTCGTCGAGCGCAAGCGCGTGAAAACCGTGCCGCGTGGTGCGCCCGAGGTGATGACTGTGAAACCCATGCTGATCGACGCGAAAGCGCGACAGGATCGGAATGCGCAGGCCCAGCGCCTTGACCGTATCCCAGACGCCGATCATCTCGACATGGCAGGTGGCGTGGCAATGGGCGCGGGCAAAGGCCCCTGCGGCCTCGGACTGCGGCGCGCACCGGTAATGCCGGTAGGCCAGATGCACGTTGCGCTCGGTCGCCTCTTCCGCGCGCAAAAGGCCCACCCGGTCGATCACCCCGGCCAGTGACCGCACTGCATAGGCGCCGCGCGAATAGCCCAACAGGAAAATCCGGTCGCCGGGGCGGTAGCGGCTGGCAAGATAGCCATAGGCGCGGCGGATCTGCCGGTTGATGCCGCGCCCGAGGATGATGTCACCGGTCGCGCGCCAGTCGCGCCATTGAATCCCCGCCTCGTAATAAAGCGACAGGTTCTGCCCGGCCACCTCGCGCAACAGCTTGAAGGTGAGCCCGGCATTGGTCTCATACCCTTCGGCCAGACTCGACATCGTGCCGTCGAGAATGAGGACATGCGTGACCGGTCCGCGCCGGTGGGCAAAGGCCGTGTGTTCGGCCCGCGATCCGGGGCGCAGCCAGTCGTATACGCTCTTGGTCCAGTCACGCCATGACATGCGACACCTGTGTTGACAGGCCGCAGGCGGCGGCCCCTACATGGTCAATATAGGGCCAGTCTGCCGCGAAAATCCTGACATTTCATGAAAATTCGCGTGAGCGATGCGTCAAAGCCGCGCCACCGTGACCACATCGCGCAACCCGTAGCCGTTGAACTCGGTACTGAGGCTGCGTGTATAGGCCCCCATGCCGTGGATCAGCAGGTAATCGCCCTCGGCCAGATTGCCGGGCAAGGGCAAGGGCGCGGGCAGCCGGTCGATGCTGTCGCAGGTGGGCCCGAAGACCACGCGCGGCTGCGGGGCACCGCGCCGGGCCGTGCCATCGGGTGCGATCACCTCGATCCGGTCGGGCGCGCCGATGTCGCGGATCTCGGTGAGGCCGCCATAGACCCCGTCATTGACGAAGATCGCGCCGCTGTCGCGCAGCGCCTTTACGCGCACCGCCATGCTGAACGCCTCGGCCACCATGGCGCGGCCCGGTTCACAGACAAGCGTCGGGGCGTCCGCGCCGAAGTGCTGCGCCACCCGGCTGCCGATATGGGCAAAGATCGCCGCGAGGTCCGGCGCGGGCCCGGTGCGGTGCGAGGCGAAACCGCCGCCGACATTGAGCCGATAGAGCCGCACGCCCGCGGCCCGCGCCACATCGGCGGCGGCGGCGATATAGCTGCCCCAGGCGTTCGGGTCGGCGCATTGCGTGCCAGGGTGAAAGGTCATCGAAGGGGTGAAACCGCGCGCCACCACCGCACGCAGCAATTCCGCCGCGCGGTCGGGGCCGACGCCGAATTTTTCGCCGAAATCATAGGCCGCACCCACCACGGGCAGGGCGAGGCGCACGCTGATCTCGGCATCCGCCGCGACATGGCCGGTCAGCTTGTCGAGCTCATGAAGGCAATCGACCGAGAAAGAGCGCACGCCCATCTCGGCCGCGACCGCCACCTCTGACGTAGAGCGCACCGGGTTGTTGTAATGCAGCGCCGCGTCGGGGGCGACGGCGCGCACCGCGCGCATCTCGGCGGGGCTTGCCACGTCGAAAGCGGTGATCCCTGCGCGGACAAGATTGGCCAGCACCTCCTCGCCCGGATTGGCCTTGACCGCATAGGTCACAAGACCGGGGAACCCCTCAAGAAAGACCCGCGCCGTGGCCTGAAGCCGTTCGGGGTTGAAATAAAGCACCGGCGCATCGGGGGCGTGGCGTAGCAGATGCGCGCGCGGATCGGAGATCGGGGGGGTGTTTTCCATGGTCGTTTACCTCTGGCCGGCTCGAGTTTTTTCCAGTGTCGCCCGAATCTGCATCGATTCATCGCGTTATTCCGTCTAATCTTCGGAAGAAATCAGACGAAAAGACCACATGACACCACAGATCGACGAAATCGACCGAAAACTGATCACCCTCCTGCAGGACAATGCCCGCCTGCCGGTGGCCACGCTCGCGCGCCGTCTCGGGCTGGCGCGCACAACCGTACAGGCAAGGCTGGACCGGCTGGAAAATTCAGGCGTGATCGCGGGTTACGCGCTGCGCCTCGGGCAGGCCGCGCGCCCTGCCCTGCGCGCCACGGCGCTCCTGAGCATCGAGCCGCGCACCGGCCCGACGGTGCTGGCGCGGCTCAAGTCCCTGCCGCAGGTGCGCGGCGTGCATACCACCTCGGGCCGGTTCGACCTGATCGTGACGATCGAGGCCGAGACCACAGAGGCGCTTGACGACACGCTCGACAGGATCGGCGAGGCCAAGGGGGTGAAGGGCTCGGAAAGCCTGATTCACCTCTCGACAAAGCTCGACCGGGGGTCCTGAGGACGCTGATGCGATTCGGGTATTTTCGCCAAGAAGAAACCGGGGGACGTCAGCGACGACCGAGCAATCCGGCATGGCGGAACCACAGTACGAGCGCGGCCCCGATCAGCACCAGACCACCGGTCACCACCCAGAAGGCGCGCGGATCCTCCGCCCCCGGCATGCCGCCCACGTTGATCCCCAGAAGCCCGGTCAGAAGCCCGAGCGGCAGGAAGATCGCCGCCACCACCGACAGGATCAGCATCTGCCGGTTCATCAGTTCGGCACGCGCATCCATGATCTGGTCATGCACCACCTGCGCGCGGTCGCGGATCGCGTCCAACTCCTCGGCCAGCCGGGTCATCCGCTCGGTCGCCTCGCGCAGGCGCGACCGGTCGTGGCCGCGAATCCACACCATGTCCTCGATCTCGAAGGTGCTGAGCGCATCGCGCTGCGGTGCCATGTGCCGCCGGAGCAGGATCGCCACCCGCCGGATATCGGCCAGCCCGCGCCGGTCGAGCGCGCTCAGCCCCTCGATCACCTGATCCTCAAGCGTATCGAGCTTTTCGTTGAGGCCCGCGATCACCGGCTCAGCCCGATCCGCCAGCCGCAGGGCAAGCCGCGCCACCAGTTCCGCCGCCCCGTCCGGCCCCTGCCCGCGCGCCACACCGTCCATCACGTCGCGCACCGCCATCAGGCGACGCAGTTGCACGGTGACGACCAGCCCCGCCGTGACCCACATGCGCAGCGAGACCATGTCCTCGACCTCATCGCCGGGGTTGAGATTGACGCCGCGCAGGTTGATCAGAACGCCGTCGCCATGCGTGGTGCAGCGCGGGCGCGTCTCGGGGGCCAGAAGCGCGCGCAGCACCAACGGATCGAGCGCCGATGCCTCGAGCCAGTCGCGGGCGCCGGGCCGGGCGCAATCCACATGCACCCATGTCAGCGCGCCCTCCTCCGACCAGGCCGCAGGGGCCGCGCCTTCGGGCTGCACGGCCGTGCCGACCCCGTCCGGGGCGATCCGCCATACCGTCACACCGTCCATCTGCCCGTCTCCTGCCAGCTGCGCCAGCCCGACCATGGGCCATATCGCGGCCCCTGTCACGCCGCCGCAGACCGAAGAAAATGCGCCGCCCGCCTTTCCCTTGTGGCGCGCATTCGTTAGAGCATCGCAAAACCCATAACTGGCAGGACCGACACGTCATGGCGATGGACAAGACATTCAACGCGAGCCAAGCCGAAGCGCGGCTTTACGAGGCCTGGGACAAGGCCGGGGCCTTTGCCGCCGGGGCCAACGCGCGGGCAGGGGCCGAGACCTTCTCGATCATGATCCCGCCGCCCAACGTGACGGGCAGCCTGCATATGGGGCACGCGTTCAACAACACCTTGCAGGATATCCTCATTCGCTGGCACCGGATGCGCGGGCATGACACGCTCTGGCAGCCGGGGCAGGATCATGCGGGCATCGCGACGCAGATGGTGGTCGAACGTCAGCTTGGCGAAGAGGGCAAGCGGCGCACCGATTTCACCCGCGAGGAGTTTCTGGCCAAGGTCTGGGACTGGAAGACGCAATCGGGCGGCACGATCATCAACCAGTTGAAGCGTCTTGGCGCCTCCTGCGACTGGTCGCGCAACGCGTTCACCATGTCCGGCGCGCCGGCCGCGCCCGAGGGCGAGGACGGCAATTTCCATGACGCGGTGATCAAGGTCTTTGTCGACATGTACGACAAGGGCCTGATCTATCGCGGCAAGCGGCTGGTGAACTGGGACCCGCATTTCGAGACCGCGATTTCCGATCTCGAGGTCGAGAATACCGAGGTGCCGGGTCATATGTGGCACTTCAAATACCCGCTGGCGGGCGGCGAGACCTATACCTATGTGGAGCGTGACGAGGATGGGACCGTGCTTTTCGAGGAAGAGCGTGATTACATCTCGATCGCCACGACCCGGCCCGAGACGATGCTCGGTGACGGCGCGGTGGCGGTGCATCCGTCGGACACGCGCTATGCCCCCATCGTCGGCAAGCTGTGCGAGATCCCGGTGGGGCCGAAAGAGCATCGACGCCTCATTCCGATCATCACCGACGACTATCCCGACCCGAATTTCGGCAGCGGTGCCGTCAAGATCACCGGCGCGCATGATTTCAACGATTACGGCGTGGCGCAGCGCGGCGGCATCCCGATGTATCGCCTGATGGATACGCGCGCGCAGATGCGCGACGACGGAGCCCCTTATGCCGAATGTGCCGCCCGCGCGCAGGAGATTGCGGAAGGGGCAGCCTTCACGCCCGAGGAAATCGACACGCTCAACCTTATCCCCGACCACCTGCGCGGGCTGGACCGGTTTGCGGCGCGGGAGAAGGTGGTCGAGGAGATCACGGCTGAGGGGCTGGCGGTGATGGTTCCCTCACCGTCATCCTCGGGCTCGACCCGAGGATCTCATGAGGCAGAAGATCCTCGGGTCGAGCCCGAGGATGACGGGGGTTTGGTGCCTTATGTCGAGGCGAAACCCATCATGCAGCCCTTCGGCGACCGCTCCAAGGTGGTGATCGAGCCGATGCTGACCGATCAGTGGTTCGTCGATACCGCCCGGATCGTGCAGCCCGCGCTCGACGCCGTCCGCTCGGGCGAGGTGACGATCCTGCCCGAAGCGGATCGCAAGGTCTATTTCCACTGGCTGGAAAATATCGAGCCGTGGTGCATCTCGCGGCAGTTGTGGTGGGGTCATCAGATCCCGGTGTGGTACGGGTTCGATCTCAGCTCGCCTGATTTCCGCGATGATGAGGGCGATGGAGCGCTTGACCTTGTTGAGATGCTGCGCGGGCTGAACGAGGGCCATACCGGGCATCTGATGGAATGCGGCGCGGATTTCGCGACGGTGTCCGACGCCTGGCACGACACACTGGCGGCGCTGCCCGTACCCCTCGCGGCGATGCAGGTGGTCGAGGTCGCGAATCGCGAGGAAGGCTTGCATCGGCTGGCCTCATCGCTGGCCGATTACACCGGATCGCAGGACCCCACCCACCTTGTCTACCCGGTCTGGCGCGACCCCGACGTGCTCGACACTTGGTTCTCCTCCGGTCTCTGGCCCATCGGCACGCTGGGCTGGCCCGAGGATACCGAGGAACTCCGCAAATACTTCCCCACCTCCGTCCTCATCACCGGGTTCGACATCATCTTTTTCTGGGTCGCCCGGATGATGATGATGCAATATGCGGTGGTGGGGCAGAAGCCATTTTCCCATGTCTATGTCCACGCCCTCGTGCGCGACGAGACCGGCAAGAAGATGTCCAAGTCGCTTGGCAACGTGCTCGACCCGCTCGACCTGATCGACGAGTATGGCGCGGATGCAGTGCGCTTTACCCTCACGGCGATGGCCGCCATGGGGCGCGATCTGAAACTGTCTAAAGAGCGTATCGCGGGCTATCGCAACTTCACCACCAAGCTGTGGAATGCCGCCCGCTTTGCCGAGATGAACGAGGCCACCGCCGGGGCCCTGGCACCGACGCAATACCGACGTGTGACCGACGCGAAACAGACCGTCAACAAATGGATCATCGGCGAGACCGCCAAGACCCGGGTCGCAGTGGACGAGGCGCTGGAAAACTTCCGCTTCAACGATGCCGCCAACACGCTCTATGCCTTTGTCTGGGGCACGGTCTGCGACTGGTATGTGGAATTTTCCAAGCCGCTGCTGATGGACGGTGACGCCGCGACCAAGGCCGAGACGCAGGCGGTCATGGCCTGGGTGATCGACCAGTGCCTGATCCTGCTGCACCCGATCATGCCCTTTGTCACCGAGGAGTTGTGGGGCACGCTCGGGCAACGGCAGAAGATGCTCGTGCACGCCGACTGGCCAGACTATGGCTTTGAACTCATTGACAAAGATGCCGACCGCGAGATGAACTGGGTGATTGCGCTGATCGAGCAGATTCGTTCGGCCCGGGCGCAGATGCATGTGCCCGCCGGGCTGCATGTGCCGCTTCTGGTGACCGAGTTGAGCGAGGCAGGCCGCGCGGCCTGGGCGCGCAACGCAATGATGATCCAGAGACTGGCGCGGATCGAGAGCCTGACCGATGCAGACACCTTCCCCAAGGGCTGCGTGACCGTCACCGTAGAGGGTGGCAGCTTTGGCCTGCCCCTCGCCGATATCATTGATATCAAAGAGGAAAAGGCGCGTCTGGAGAAGACGTTGGCAAAGCTGGAAAAGGAACTCGGCGGGCTGCGCGGGCGGCTTAAGAACCCGAAATTCGTCGAAAGCGCGCCCGAGGCGGTTGTGGCGGAGACCCGCGAGAACCTTGTCCTGCGCGAGGAGGAAGAGGCCAAGCTGCGCGCCGCCCTCGACCGGCTCGCCGAGTTGGGCTGACAGGACGCCTCCGGCGGAGATATTTTAGGCAAGATGAAGGGGTTATCCGGCTTCATCTTGCCGTAAATACTCGAATGCCGCCGGTCAGGCCCACTCAGAACGGCACGTCATCGGCCCCGGTGATGAAGCGGGCGACGACCTTCTTGATGCCGGCCTTCTCGAATTCGATTTCCAGCTTGTCGCCCTCGATGCCCAGGATGGCCCCGTAGCCGAATTTCTGGTGAAAGACACGCTCGCCCACGGTGTGCGCGCTCAGCGCCTGCGCGTCGATCACCGGTGAACGCGCCTCGGTCGGCTGGCTCATGGGGCGCGAGGCACCGCGGGATTGCAGGCGGCGCCAGCCGGGGGAGTTATAGACATTGGCCTCGGCGGCGCGGGTCTCGATCCCGCTCGCCGCCGCGCCGTAATTGCCGCCGTAGAGGCCCGGCGGCGTGAGCACCTCGACATGCGCCTCGGGCAATTCATCAATGAAGCGCGACGGCATCTGCGATTGCCACTGGCCATAAACGCGGCGGTTGCCCGCAAAGGAAATGGTGCAGACTTCCTCGGCGCGGGTGATGCCGACATAGGCGAGGCGGCGTTCCTCCTCCAGCCCCCGCGTGCCCGACTCGTCCATCGAGCGTTGCGAGGGGAAGAGCCCGTCCTCCCATCCTGGCAGGAAGATGACGGGAAATTCCAGCCCCTTGGCGGCGTGCAGCGTCATCAGGGTGATCTTTTCGCCCGCCTCTTCGGTCTCGTTATCCATGATCAGGCTGACATGTTCGAGAAAACCTTGCAGGTTCTCGAAGCCTTCCAGCGCCTTCACAAGTTCCTTGAGGTTTTCGAGGCGGCCCGGGGCCTCGGGCGTCTTGTCGTTCTGCCACATGGCGGTGTAGCCGCTCTCATCGAGGATGATCTCGGCGAGTTCCATATGGGTGATTTCTGGCTTTTCGTATTCAATCCTGTAGCTTACCAACGAAATACCGTCTTCGATCACGTCGTCGTTTTCAACTTCAACGGCTCGTGCGGAACCTTGCATTAGTGCTTGCCAGCGCCGGAGGCTTTTTAGCAGTTTCTCCAGTTCTGCCGCCCCCTTGCCGGTCAGCCCCTTCTGGTCGAGCAGAAGACGCGCACCCTCGACCAACGGCACGCCGTTCTGCCGTGCGATAACCTGAATTTTCTGCTGCGCCTTGTCGCCGAGGCCGCGCTTGGGGGTGTTGACGATCCGCTCGAACGCCAGATCATCAGAAGGCGAGGTGACGAGACGGAAATAGGCCATCGCGTCGCGGATCTCCATCCGCTCGTAAAAGCGCGGGCCGCCGATCACGCGGTAGGGCAGGCCGATGGTGAGAAACCGGTCCTCAAAGGCGCGCATCTGGTGCGAGGCGCGCACGAGGATCGCCATGTCATCGAGGCCGAAGGCGCGCATGCCGCGTGTGCCGCGCTGCATCGATTCGACCTCTTCGCCGATCCATCGCGCCTCTTCCTCGCCGTCCCAATGGCCGATCAGGCGGACTTTTTCGCCCGCCTCGGCCTCGGTCCATAGCTCCTTGCCCAGCCGGTCGCGATTGCCCGCGATCACGCCACCGGCGGCGGCGAGGATATGCGGGGTGGAGCGGTAATTCTGTTCCAGCCGGATCACCGCCGCACCGGGAAAATCCTTTTCAAACCGCAGGATATTGCCCACCTCGGCACCACGCCAGCCATAGATCGACTGATCGTCGTCGCCCACGCAGCAGATGTTGCGATGCCCGCCCGCGAGCAGGCGCAGCCAGAGATATTGCGCGACGTTGGTGTCCTGATATTCGTCCACGAGGATGTATTTGAACCAGCGCTGATACTGCGCAAGCACATCGTCGTGACGCTGAAAGATCGTCACCACATGCAAGAGCAGATCGCCGAAATCGACGGCGTTCAGTTCTCTCAGCCGGGTCTGATACTGGCGGTAGAGCGCGGGGCCCTTGCCGTCATAGGCGCTGGCCTCACTGCCGGGCAGGTTGTCGGGCGTCCAGGCGCGGTTTTTCCAGTTGTCAATGATCCCGGCGAGCATCCGGGCGGGCCAGCGTTTGTCGTCTATGTTGGCGGCCTGCACGAGTTGCTTGAGCAGGCGCAGCTGGTCATCAGTGTCGAGGATGGTGAAATTCGATTTGAGATCAGCCAGCTCGGCGTGACGGCGCAGCAGCTTGACGCAGATCGAATGGAAGGTGCCGAGCCACGGCATCCCTTCAACCCGCTCGCCCATCAGGCGGCCGACGCGTTCCTTCATCTCACGCGCGGCCTTGTTGGTAAAGGTCACGGCGAGGATTTCGTTGGGATGCGCACGGCCGGTATTGAGCAGATGCACGATGCGGGTGGTCAGCGCCTTGGTCTTGCCGGTGCCTGCCCCCGCGAGCATCAGCACCGGGCCGTCGAGTGTTTCGGCGGCGCGGCGTTGCTCGGGGTTCAGATCGTCGAGATAGGGTGCGGGCCGCGCGGCCATGGCGCGGGCGGCGAGGCTGGCGCCTTCAAAGGCGTCGGATTCGTCGAATGTGCTCATGCGGGCGACAATAGCGCGGGGCGTGTTGGAGATAAAGAGATGTTCGGGGATTGTTCCGCGCGCGGCGTGGCACTGGACAAGCCCCTGAAAACCCGCGCAAATGCGGGGCATGGACCTGCATGCACAATACCCCGCCCTGACTGACCTGCGCGCCCGTGCGCGCGCCCGTATCCCGCGTTTCGTCTGGGAGTATCTCGACAGCGGCACCGGGGTGGAGGCCACCAAGGCGCGCAACCGGATGATGCTGGATCAGGTGCGGCTGAGCCCGTCGATCCTGCATGGCGAGATCGCGCCGGACCTTTCCACGACCCTGCTGGGTGAGACCTATGCCCTGCCGGTGGGGATCGCGCCGGTGGGCATGTCGGGGCTGATCTGGCCGGATGCAGAGCGGCATCTGGCGCGGGCGGCGACGGCGGAGGGGGTGCCTTATACGTTGTCGACCGTTGCGAGCCAAATGCCCGAGGATGTCGGGCCACACCTTGGGGGGCGCGGCTGGTTTCAGCTTTATCCGCCGCGCGATCCGGAGATTCGCCGCGATATGCTGGCGCGCGCGCGCAAGGCCGGGTTCGGGGTGCTGGTGCTGACGGTGGATGTGCCGGTGGGGTCGCGCCGTGAACGGCAGGTGCGCTCGGGCCTGACACAACCGCCGCGCCTGACGCCCCGGCTGATGGCGCAGGTGGCGCGCTGCCCCGCCTGGGCGAGCGGCATGGCGCGGCTGGGGATGCCCCGGATGCGACTGATCGACGATTATGCCGGGCAGACCAAGGGGCTGCCGTCGAACAAGCACGCGGGCTATCTGCTGCGCACCTCACCGGACTGGGACTATCTGCGCTGGCTGCGCGAGGCGTGGGACGGGCCGCTGGTGGTGAAGGGCGTGCTGCGCGGCGAAGATGCGGCGGCACTGGAGAAAGCGGGGGTCGATGCGATCTGGGTGTCGAACCACGCGGGGCGGCAGTTCGACGCCGCACCCGCCACAATCGAGGCGCTGCCGGAGGTGCGCGCGGCCACCACGCTGCCGGTGATCATGGATGGCGGCATTGAGGGCGGCCTCGATATCCTGCGCGCCATCGCGCTTGGCGCGGATTTCGTGATGATGGGGCGTGCGTGGCATTTCGCACTTGGCGCGCTTGGGGCGGAGGGCCTCGCGCATCTGGCCGACATCCTGCGCGAGGATCTGAAGGCCA
The DNA here is from genome assembly GCF_053628595.1 of Roseovarius sp. MBR-154. Lineage (NCBI taxonomy): Bacteria > Pseudomonadati > Pseudomonadota > Alphaproteobacteria > Rhodobacterales > Roseobacteraceae > Roseovarius > Roseovarius sp. MBR-154. Next base: position 161,573 of record NZ_JBRJGR010000005.1, on the reverse strand, counting down.
ATATGGGGCAGTTGGGTCTGCACCGGGTCTCAGACGCCCCGAGCCGGTTGATCGGGTCAGGATGAGCGAGAATTTTCTGCGAAAATTCATAGCGCTACAGAAAATGCATTACAATGTATATACAAAATATATGCATTGTGGCAGGATGCCAATCAACATGGAGGCCAATGGTTGCCAGCCGACGGACGCAAGAAACAGGATCGCAAGGACAGCCAGTTGATCATTCGCATCAACAAGGCGGATCGCGATGCCTTTGTCGACCTGTGCGAGACCCTCGACACGAGTGCGGCGCGCGAGATCAGGCGCTTTATCCGAGAGTTCACCCTGTCGCATCAGGATGCCTGCGACGCGAGCGGCGCATCGACACAACCCAAACACAAGGAGCTTGACCCATGGCCAAAAAAGCGAAAATCAAAGACCTCAAAAAAGAAGTGAAGCAGCGCGAAGCCAAGGTGGAGCGCCAGAAATCCAAGCTGAAATCGGCGCGCAAGGCGCTCAAGAAAGCGGCCTGACCGGGCCGTCACGCGGCGGGGGCAATGATGCGCCCACCATTTCTCTTTGTCCTCAGAAAAGGAGACACCCTTGTCGTCATTGACAGATATTCGCGGGATCGGGCCCGCCCTTGCCAAGGCACTCGGAGCCCTTGGCATCACAAGCCCCGAACTGTTGGCACGCGCCGACCCGTCGGCGCTGATGCAGGTGCGCGGCATCTCAACGGACCGCGCGCAGGGTTTCATCGAGGCCGCCGCGGCGCTTGGTGCGGAGGGTGGTTCAGGGACGCCCGCAGCGCCCCCGAACTCTGAAGCCGGAGCCAAGCCCGCCAAGGCCAAGGCGAAGGCCGACAAGAAAAAGGCCGAAAAGGCATCGAAGACGAAAAAGGCCGACAAGAAAAAGCTGAAGAAAGACGACAAATCCTCTGCCAAGGCCAAGAAAAAATCCGGCAAGGCGGCCAAGGACAAGTCGAAGAAAAAGAAGAAATCCGGCAAATCCAAGAAGTGAGGCCGCACCCTATCCCCGCCGGGTAGGGGTGCCCACCCTTCGGGACAGGAAATTCCCCCACCCGGCGAATCCCCGGAATGGCGGATTGCGCAAAGCTTTCACAAATCCTACAAGGTCACAGCGCCGCAGCGCGGCATCGCCGCGGGTGGCCCGAGACGTGACCAACCGGGGGTAGAGGCCATGGCCGACTTCAAGAAAATCCTGATCGCCAACCGGGGCGAGATCGCAATCCGCATCATGCGCGCCGCCAACGAGCTGGGCAAACGCACCGTCGCGGTCTTTGCCGACGAGGACAAGCTGAGCCTACACCGGTTCAAAGCCGATGAGGCCTATCGCATCGGCGAAGGGATGGGACCGGTCGCGGCCTATCTGTCGATCGAGGAGATCATCCGCGTGGCTCGCGACTGCGGCGCCGACGCGATCCATCCCGGCTACGGCCTTCTGTCCGAGAACCCGGCCTTTGTCGATGCCTGCGACGCGGCGGGCATCACCTTTATCGGCCCGCGCGCCGAGATCATGCGCGCGCTTGGCGACAAGGCGAGCGCGCGGCGCGTAGCCATCGAGGCGGGCGTGCCCGTGATCCCCGCGACCGAGGTTCTGGGCGATGACATGGACGCCATCCGGCGCGAGGCCGCCGAGGTCGGCTATCCGCTCATGCTCAAGGCGTCCTGGGGCGGTGGCGGGCGCGGCATGCGCCCGATCAACTCCGAGGAGGAGTTGGAGGAAAAGGTGCTGGAGGGCCGGCGCGAGGCCGAGGCGGCCTTTGGCAATGGCGAGGGCTATCTGGAAAAGATGATCCTGCGCGCGCGCCATGTCGAGGTGCAGATCCTCGGCGACAAGCATGGCAACATGTATCACCTCTACGAGCGCGACTGCTCGGTGCAGCGGCGCAATCAGAAGGTGGTGGAGCGCGCCCCTGCCCCCTATCTGAGCGAGGCGCAGCGCGAGGAGATCTGCCAGCTTGGCCATCGCATCTGCAAGCATGTCGATTACGAATGCGCGGGCACGGTCGAGTTCCTGATGGATATGGACACCGGCGCTTTCTATTTCATCGAGGTCAACCCGCGCGTGCAGGTCGAGCATACCGTGACCGAAGAGGTCACCGGCATCGACATCGTGCAGGCGCAGATCAAGATCGCCGAGGGCAAGACCCTGACCGAGGCCACCGGCAAGGCGTCGCAATACGACATCACGCTCAACGGCCACGCGCTGCAGACCCGGATCACCACCGAAGACCCGCTCAACAACTTCATCCCCGATTACGGCCGCATCACCGCCTATCGTTCGGCCACCGGCATGGGCATCCGCCTCGATGGCGGCACCGCCTATTCGGGCGGCGTCATCACCCGCTATTATGACAGCCTGCTGACCAAGGTCACCGCCTGGGCCCCTACCCCCGAGGCCGCCATCGCCCGGATGGACCGCGCCCTGCGCGAGTTCCGCATTCGCGGCGTCAGCACCAACATCGCCTTTGTCGAGAACCTGCTGAAGCACCCGACGTTCCTGAACAACGAATACACCACCAAGTTCATCGACACGACGCCCGAGCTTTTCGAGTTCAAGAAGCGCCAGGATCGCGGCACCAAGGTGCTGACCTATATCGCCGACATCACCGTGAACGGTCATCCCGAGGTCGAGGGGCGCGCGCGCCCACCCGTCGACCTCAAACTGCCGCGCGCGCCGCGTCCGGCCAATGTCACCATCACCGACGGCCCGAAACAGATCCTCGAGCGCGACGGCGCGCAGGCCGTGGCCGACTGGATGGCCGAGCAAAAGCATCTGCTGATCACCGACACCACGATGCGCGACAGCCATCAGTCGCTGTTGGCCACGCGGATGCGCTCCATCGACATGATCGGCATCGCGCCCAATTATGCCCATGACCTGCCCGGCCTTTTCTCGGTCGAATGCTGGGGCGGGGCGACGTTTGACGTGGCCTACCGGTTCCTTGACGAATGCCCCTGGCAACGCCTGCGCGACATCCGCGCGGCCATGCCGAACCTGCTCACGCAGATGCTGCTGCGCGGCTCCAACGGGGTGGGCTATACCAACTATCCCGACAATGTGGTCGCGGCCTTTGTCAAGCAGGCCGCCGAGAGCGGCGTTGACATCTTCCGCGTGTTCGATCCGCTGAACTGGGCCGAGAACATGCGCGTGTCGATGGATGCGGTGCTCGCGTCCGGCAAGGTGCTGGAGGCCGCGATCTGCTATACCGGCGACATGCTCGATCCGGCGCGCTCGAAGTATGATCTGAAATATTACCTGTCGATGGCGCAGGAGCTGAAGGCGGCAGGCACTCATATCCTGTGCATCAAAGATATGGGCGGCTTGATGAAACCGGCCACGGCGAGCGTGCTCTTCAAGGCGCTCAAGGAAGAGGTGGGGCTACCGCTGCACTTCCATACCCATGACACGGCGGGCCTTGCCGGGGCCACGATCCTTGCGGCGTCCGAGGCCGGTGTGGATGCAGTGGATTGCGCGATGGACTCGCTCTCGGGCAATACCTCTCAGGCGACGATTGGCACGATCATTGAGGCGCTGCGCCACACGCCGCGCGACACGGGCCTCGATATTACCGCCATCCGGCACATCTCGAACTATTGGGAATCGGTGCGCAACCATTACGCCGCTTTCGAGAGCGGGATGCAGTCGCCCACTTCCGAGGTCTATCTGCACGAGATGCCCGGCGGGCAATTCACCAACCTCAAGGCGCAGGCACGCTCGATGGGGATGGAGGACCGCTGGCACGACATCGCGCGTACCTATGCCGATGTGAACCAGATGTTCGGCGATGTCATCAAGGTGACACCGATCGCCAAGACGGTGGGCGATCTGGCGTTGATGATGGTGAGCCAAGGCCTGACTTGTGAGGACGTGCTCGACCCCGCGACCGAGGTTAGCTTTCCCGACTCGGTGATCACACTGATGAAGGGCTATGTGGGACAGGCGCCAGGCGGCTTCCCCCCCGCCATCGTCAAGAAGGTGCTCAAGGGCGAAGAGCCCATCACCGTGCGCCCCGGCACGCTGTTGCCCGCCGAGGATCTCGACGCGCGCCGCGCAGAGCTGGTGGAGCGGTTCGGCGAGAGCATCGACAGCGAGGATCTGATGGGCAGCCTGATGTATCCCAAGGTCTTCGCCGAGTACATGGAGCGCCACGCGATATACGGCCCGGTGCGCACCCTGCCCACACGCACCTTCTTCTACGGGATGCAGCCGGGCGAGGAAATCAGCGTCGAGATCGACCCCGGCAAGATCCTCGAAATCCGCCTGCAGGCCCTGTCCGAAACCAACGAGGAAGGCGACGTGAAGGTCTTTTTCGAGCTGAACGGCCAGCCCCGCGTGATCCGCGTGCCTGACCGCAAGGTGAAATCCACCGCTGCCGCCCGGCCCAAGGCCGAGAGCGGAAACCCCGCCCATATCGGCGCGCCGATGCCCGGCGTGGTGGCCAACGTGGCCGCCAAGGTGGGGGGCAAGGTCGGCGCGGGCGACCTGCTGCTGACCATCGAGGCGATGAAGATGGAAACCGGCCTCCACGCCGACCGCGACGCGGTGGTCAAGGCGGTGCATGTCCAGCCCGGCAGCCAGATCGACGCCAAGGATTTGCTGGTGGAGTTCGAGTAACGCGCCGGTCACCGATCCGTCACCGCCCCCTCGCGCCTGATCCGTGGGTCTGTCCGCCACAAGAGATCCTCCGGTCAAGCCGGAGGATGACGGCCCGCACCCGGTGACGGAATGACTTTGCCCGGGAGAAAATTTCGGCCATTCTGCGCACAGGTCTTCTCTGTCGCAGGCAGCCCCATGCAGAAAATCATCGTCTTCACCGATATCCACCTCGTGCGCGAGGGCGAGACGATCATCGGGCTCGACCCGTTCGCGCGGTTCATGCAGGGGCTTGCCCATGCGCTCGACAACCATCCCGATGCCGCGCGCGTGGTGCTGTGTGGGGATCTATCCCATAACGCCGACCCGCCGGAATATGCCCGGCTGCGGGCGGCGCTCACCACCTGCCCCCTGCCCGTCTCGATGATGCTGGGCAATCATGACCGGCGCGCGCCCTTCCTTGCGGCCTTTCCCGAGGCCGAGCGGATGGAGAGCGGCCATATCCAGCACGTTACCGATCTCGGGGGCTATCGCCTGATCTGCCTGGATACGCTCAATGAAGCGGCCGAGGACACCCATTCCGGCTGGCTCTGCGAGGCGCGGCTGGGCTGGCTGGACCGGCACTTGGCCGAGGCGGGCGAGCGGCAGGTGATCGTCTTTACCCACCATCCCCCCATCGAGACCGGGTTCGAGGGGATGGACCGGATCGGGCTGAAGAACCGCGACGCGCTGATCGCGCGGCTCAGGGCGGCGGGCAACGTGGCGCAGATCGTCTCGGGGCATATCCACCGCAACATCCAGGGATCGGCGGGCGGTATCCCGGTGGCGATCCTCAAGAGCCCCTGTCACCAGATGCCCATGGCCTTGGGTGATCAGGACCCCAGCCTGTCGATCGACGAGCCCGGTGCATATGGTCTCTTGCTGCTCACAGATGCCGGCGTGATCATGCATAGCGAGGATTTCAGCCTGCCGCCGCGCGAGGCGCAGATTTACACCTGAGAAGGGGACCGCGGATGTCACTCAGCGTCACGCCGCTCGATGCGGGTCTTCTCGGCCTGTTGTTCGTCATCCTCAGCCTCCGGGTCATCGCCGCCCGTTCCACCGCGCAGGTGTCGCTTAGCGACGGCGGTGATACGCTCTTGATCAAGCGCATCCGCGTGCAGGGCAATTGTGCCGAGTACGCGCCGATGGGGCTGATCCTACTGGCGATGACAGAGCTTCAGGGCGCGCCACGCTGGGTAGTGCATCTGCTCGGGCTGATGCTGCTTGCCGGGCGCGTGCTGCATGCGGTCGGCCTGGGACACACACCGCAGATCATCCTCTTTCGCCGGGGCGGAATGGCATTGACCTTCGCGATGCTGATCCTTGCCGCGCTGGCCAGTATCGGCCATGCCCTGTTCTGATACCATTGCCGCACGGCGCTCTGCGGGCTTTCCCATGTGGAAAAAATCGGCCATGATCCTAGTTCGTACTGAGGTCCGGGGCGGACCTGCCCGCCTGCCGGACGAGGGAGGATTGAGACATGTGCCGAATATTCGCCGGGCAGGACCCGGACCGCTACACGCTGGAAACCCGCCGCATGCGCCTGAATGGCCAGAGCACAAGCATCCGGCTCGAGAAATCGTTCTGGGGCATTCTGGATGAAATCGCCGAGAGCGAGGGGCTGAGCACGCCCGGTTTCGTCTCGAAGCTGCATGCGGAGGTGCTCGAACTGCATGGCGAGCCCGCCAATTTCACCTCGCTTTTACGCTGTACCTGCCTTGTGCATCGCGAAAACCCGCTGGAGGCGGAGACACGGCAGATCGCGGCAGAGTGAGGGGCATTCGCGCGGGAGCAAACCGCCACTGACGCGCACGATGCCTTTGAGGAGGGTGGGCGCAGGCCGGTGTAGTGCGCTGACAGTAGAGGACGCCATTGGCCCCCGATGTCGCGAAACCGCGCCCGCATGATCCGGCGGCATCGAGCGGCTTGCATCATCGGGGTGACCAGCAGTAGCCTGTGCTCCGAGACGAAACCCCAAAAGCGACGTCGCTTTCAGGCTGCGGATCTTCGCATTCGCTCGATATGTCCAAAACGCGCATGTGGGTTGTCGAAATCGCATGGATTTCGAGCACTTTTATCATTGCGTGGCCATATTTATCGCTTATGTGCGCGTTGTGAGCGGCGCGCCGTTCGCAAGCGCAACCCCGAGGCAGGAGGCAAGCCCATGACACGCGACGAACTGAACCGCGAACTGCGTATGCACTCTGCCTCTTGGCAGGCCGTGCTGACCGTCTATGGCGCGATCATTGGCACCTTCGTGCTGTCGGCCATGGCGGTCCTCTAAGCCCACCAGGTAACGCAGACCCCGACATGAAAAACGGCGGAGGCATGCCCCCGCCGTGTCCTATTATGTCGCCGCCGGTCAGGAGACCTTTTCGTCTTTCGGGTCGATCCTGGCTGCGGCCGCATCGCCCACGTTATCGACGCCGCGTTCTTCCAGCAGCGTGGTCAGCCAGTCGGGGTCCATCTCGGGCACCGAGCTGAGCAGCAGGTCGGTATAGGGGTGGTGCGGCGGGGTGAACATGTCGTCCTTGGGCCCCTGTTCGACCACCTTGCCATGCTGCATCACCACCACCTCGTCGGCGATCGAGCGCACCGTCGCAAGGTCATGGGTGATGAACATATAGGCGAGGTTCAATTCGTTCTGGAGCCGGTCAAGCAGCCGCAAAATCCCTTCGGCCACCAGCTGATCGAGCGCCGATGTCACCTCGTCGCAGACGATGAACGTGGGCTCCGCCGCAAGCGCGCGGGCGATGCCGATACGCTGCTTCTGCCCGCCCGAGAGTTCCGGCGGGTAGCGATTGTAATATTGCGACGGCTCCAGCTCGATCAGGTCGAGCAACTCGTCCACCCGGTTCTTGAGCGCAACCCCCTTGAGCCCGGAATAGAACGCCGCCGGGCGCCCGATGATCTCGGAAATCTTCACCTTGGGATTGAGCGCCGTGTCGGCCATCTGATAGATCATCTGGCACTGGCGCAGCTGGTCCTTGGTGCGGTTGCGATAGTTCGGCGGGAACGGCTCTCCCTTGAACAGCACCTCGCCCTTTGAGGGTGGCAAAAGGCCGGTGATCACCCGCGCGGTGGTGGACTTTCCCGAACCGGATTCCCCCACCACGGCCACGGTCATGCCCTCGTAGATGTCGAAACTTACATCATCGAGCACCTTTTCGCCGCCCGTATAGGAGGCATCCACATTTCTGACCGAAATCAGCGGCGGCGTGCCATCGGTGGGCCTGCGTCGCTGCGGGCTTTTGAACCCGCGCACTGCCCAGAGCGATTTGGTATAATCCTCCTTGGGGTTTTCGAGCATCTCGCGCGTAGGTGCCTCTTCCACTTGTTCGCCTTTGAGCAGCACCTTGATCGTGTCGGCCATCTGCGCCACCACCGCCAGATCATGCGTGATGTAGATCGCGGCGGTGTTGTATTCGTCCACGATATCGCGGATCGCGGCCAGAACCTCGATCTGCGTGGTCACATCGAGCGCGGTGGTCGGCTCGTCAAAGATGATCAGGTCCGGGCGACACGACATCGCCATCGCGGTCATCGCCCGCTGCAACTGCCCGCCCGACACCTGATGCGGATAGCGAAAGCCGATCTCCTGCGGATTGGGCAAACGCAGCTTCTCATAAAGCTGCATCGCATCCTCCTGCGCCTCCAGCCGTTTCTTGAGCCGGTATTGCAGCGGTGCCTCGGTATGCTGGTCGATGATCTTGTGCGCCGGGTTGAACGACGCCGCCGCCGATTGCGCCACATAGGCGATACGCGATCCGCGCAGCATGCGCCGGTCGGCCTCGGTTGCGGTGGTCAGTTCCATCCCGTCGAACTCGATCGAGCCGTTGGAGATGCGGGTGCCGTCGCGGGCATAGCCCATGCAGGCCGCGCCGATGGTGGACTTGCCCGCGCCCGATTCGCCAATCAGGCCCATCACTTCGCCGCGATGCAGGGTCAGGTCGACACCCTTGATGATGTCGACCCAGGTTTCATCCGAATAGCCCTGGATCTTGAGGTCACGGATCTTCAGCAATACGTCTTTTTTCTTGGTCATGACGGTTACACCTTCAGGCCAGAGGAGCGGTAGAGCATCCAGTCCACCACGAAGTTGATCGCAACGGTCAGAAGCGCGATGGCCGCCGCGGGAATGAGCGGTGTGATCTCACCGAAAGAGACCAGCGTCGCGTTCTCGCGCACCATCGAGCCCCAATCCGCTGTCGGCGGCTGGATACCTAGGCCGAGGAACGACAGACCGGCGATCAGCAGGAACACGAAGCAGAATTCCAGCCCGAATTCCGCGATCAGAGGTGCGGTGGAGTTGGGCAGGATTTCCCGCCGGATCAGATACCATGTCTTTTCCCCGCGCAGCTTGGCCGCCTCGATATAGTCCATCACCACCACATTGCCCGCCACCGCCCGCGTCAGGCGGAAGACGCGCGGGCTGTAGATCACCGCGACCACCAGAACGAGAATGATCTCGGACGGGTTGAAGACGATCAGCATGAAGCCCGCAAACACCACCGAGACCCCGACCAGCGCCGCCAGCCCGATGGCCCAGCCGAGGATGTTGTTCTCGAACACCGCCGTCACGACCAGCAGACCGGTCACCATCATGAACCCGGTCAAGAGCCAGAAACTCGTCGTGTCATTGGCCAGCTCGCCGCCGAAGATCGACAGCATCAGCAGCGCGAAGATCAGCGACGGAATCGACATGATCACGTCCGAAGTTCGCGCGATGAGCTGATCGAACCAGCCGCCATTGACCGCCGCCAGCAGACCGGCGAGCGCGCCCAGAAGGAAGGCCAGCACCGTACCGGCAAGCGCCAGTGCCACGGTATTGCGCGCGCCGTAGATGATGCGGCTGAACATGTCGCGGCCCAATTGGTCCGCCCCGAGAAGCATCGTCTCATCCGCCGGCGCAAAGGCCGAGGAAATGATCTCGGCCTCGCCGAAGGGCGCGATCACCGGCGCGAAGATGCCCGCGATCGCGTAGGTGAAGATCACGAACATCCCGAACGCCGCCGTGAGCGGCGCCGTGCGCAACTCCTTGGCCAGGTTGACCGAGGTGATGGCGATCAGGAACTCGCGGAAGGCGTAGGAGACCATCGCCGCCAACGCCAGAAGCCCCGCTGCAATCGCCACGCCGCGCAGTGCGCCCACTCCGCCGACGATGCCTAGGACGAAGGACACCAGCGTGAGCGAGAAGATCAGCAGAAACGCCGACCGCTTGTTGAAGTAAGCCGCAAGGCAGGACGCGCCCAGAAGCAGAGTATAGTAGATAATGACGAAAACACTCATGTCTCTGCCCCCTTATTTCGGATGCCGCAGGCGCGGGTTGGTCAGGATCGCGCCCACATCCGCCGCAAGATTGAGCAGGATGAAGGTCGCCGCGAAGATCAGGCAGCAGGCCTGAACCACCGGGAAGTCGCGTTTGCTGACCGCGTCCACAAGGGCCTGTCCGATGCCGGGATAGACGAACACCACCTCGACCAGCACCACGCCGGTGATCAGATAGGCAAGGTTCAGTGCCACCACGTTGATGATCGGGGCCCAGGCATTGGGCAGGGCGTGCTTGACGATCACCTTCCAGGGCGGTGTGCCCTTGAGCCGGGCCATCTCGATATAGGGCGAGGCCAGAAGATTGATGATCGCCGCGCGGGTCATGCGCATCATATGCGCCGTCACCACCAGCACCAGCGTCAGCGCCGGCAGGAAGGTGCGGTAGAGCAGATCGCCGAAATCCATGTCAGAGCTCAGGCTGGCAATCGCCGGAAACATGCCCGTCTTGACCGCAAGATAGAGGATCAGGATATAGCCCAGAAAGAATTCCGGGCTCGAGATCGAGGTGAGCGTCGCCACGTTGGCGACCCGGTCGAAGATCGAATTGCGCAGTAGCGCCACGATGATCCCCAGAACGATCGAGATCGGCACCGCGATCGCCGCCGCATAGGTCGCGAGGAACAGCGTGTTGGCAAACCGTTCGCCGATGGTCTCGGACACGCTGGTACCGGTCACGATGGAATTGCCGAAATCGAGCATCACCGCACCCGACAACCAGTCGAGATAGCGCACGACGGCTGGTTGATCGAGGCCCATCTCGCGACGCAACGCGGCCAGGTTCTCCGGCGTCGCCCCCTGCCCCAGCACCGCCTCGGCGATGTCACCGGGCAAAAGCTCGACCATGAAAAATATGATGACGGATATGACCAATAGGATGATCAGTCCGAGACCGAGCCGTTTCGCAACGAGCCCTAGGATGTCCCCCATCTTTCCCTCCTGCTGTTTCTGCCTGCCACCTTGTTCCGGCGGGCCGTTTTCGGCTCAGGCGCACAGTGTTCTGTGTCTGCGGTCGCGGTTTGTTCTTTAGGATTTTCGGATGCAACCGGATTGACGAAACCGGAGGCAGGGCAGACCCGCCACCGGCAGTGAAAGACCCGGCCCCCTTTTCCGGGGACCGGGTCAAATCAGGACGTTATGTCGAGAACCACCAGCGGCTCGCGGCCCGGGCACCGTCACAACTCCAGCTCGCCGCGACATCCTCGTTGCGCTCCACGCCCTTGCCACGGGCATAGACCCAGTTGTTGAAGAACGGGATCAGCGTGCCGCCATCATCGCGCATCAGCATGCACATCTCGCGATACATCTCGGCGCGCAGGCTGTCGTCAAGCTCGCCCTTGGCCTGAAGCAGCAACTCGTTGAAGCGCTCGTTCTGCCAGCGGCTCTCGTTCCAGGCGGCGTCATCCTTGTAGGCCAGCGTGAACATCACGTCCGGCGTCGGGCGCGCGCCCCAGGACACGGCACAGAACGGCTTTTTCAACCACACGTCCGAATAGTAGCCATCGTTCGGCTCGCGCACGACATTGATGTTGATACCCGCCGCCTTGGCCTGCTCGGCATAAAGGACGCACATGTCCACCGCGCCGGTATAGACGCTGTCGGCCACCGACATGTTGACCTTGAGCCCCTCATGCCCGGCCTTCTTGAGCAGCGATTTCGCCTGGTCCGGATCGTATTCGCGCTGCGGGATATCGTCGGGCCAATAGGGCTGCACCGGCGAGAGATGGAAGTCGTTGCCCTTGGTCGCCGCCCCGAACGAGATCTTCTCAATGATCTCGTCACGGTTCATCGCGAGCTTCAGCGCGTTGCGCACATTGACGTCATCAAACGGGGCCGTGTCGCAATGCATCGGCATCGTGATCGCGCCACCCGACGGGATGTTATCGACCTTGATGTCGGGGTTGCGCTCCAGCAGCGCCAGCGTCTTGAGCTCGATCAGCGAGACGCAGTTCACATCGCCCGTCACAAGTGCCGTCTGACGCGCGTTCGGATCGTTGAGAATGAGCATCTCGACCGCGTCGAAATAGGCCCCGTCCAGATGCCAGCCGTCATGTCGGCTCAGCGCCCATTGAATGCCGAACTCGCCCGACTCGATCTTGTAGGGACCAGAGCCGTCACCGGATTTCCAGTCGATCGAGCCATCGCCGTTCGACGGGCAGATGGCAAAGTGATAGTCGGTCATCAGCCAGGGCAGATCGGCATTGCCGCGCGCCAGAGAGATGACAACGGCATTCTCGCCATCGGCCTTGATATCGGTCACATCCGTCAACAGCGCCTTGGCCGCCGAGGTGGACGCATCGCCGCGATGGTGGTTGAGGCTGTCGATCACGTCCTGCGCCGTCACCGGCTTGCCGCTGTGGAAGGACGCATCGGGATTGAGCTCGAACGTCCACTCCTTGGCGTCCGGCGTCGCTTCCCAGCTTGTCGCCAGATCCGGCCCGAGCGAGTTGTCGGGCTCGATCAGCGTCAGATAGCTGCGATGCGTATGGGCCAGAAAGATCATCTGCCGGGTCACATAGGTGCCCGGATCATGCGTGTCGGAACTGTTGCCGTCATGCACGCCCCAGCGGAATGTGCCGCCCCGGCTGGGTTGCGCGGCGGCCGATGTGCCCCAAAGCCCGGTCGCGGCCGAGGCGGTCATCCCGGCGGCGGCGGCGAAATGCATGAACGACCGGCGCGAGATATCGCCGCTGCGCGCGGCGTCGGCCAGCCTGTCCAGAAGGACCTTGTCGGTTTTCTTTGTCATGAGATTTCCCTGTTTTGTTGTTGATCTGTCTTTGGAGCGACCACAACTGCGGCCCTCTCCGAAAGCTTCCTTTGCTGACCCTTGGTCAGGATGCTCAAATACGACATGTTGAAAAGAAAACACGAAATCCCTCGGCTTTCCAGACTCTAATCCGAAAAACGGCGAAGTTTTAAAGGTCAGTAATTCTGAGGCTTTTTCAGAAGCTATCCGGTTTTACCCCCCGCGCCGCTCGCGCAGACGTGAGAAGTAATCGAGTCTTTTCTTGAGTTCGCGCTCAAAACCACGCTCCACGGGCTGATAGAGAACCGGACGTTTCATCGTCTCGGGAAAGTAGTTCTGCCCCGAAAACGCGTCCTCGGCATCGTGGTCATAGGCATAGCCCGCGCCATATCCCTCGTCGCGCATGAGCTTGGTCGGGGCGTTCAGGATATGCTTGGGCGGCGGCTCGCTGCCGCTCTTCTTGGCTTCGCGCATCGCGGCCTTGTAGGCGGCATAGCCCGCGTTCGATTTCGGCGCCAGCGCGAGATACGTCACCGCCTGCGCCAGCGCCAACTCGCCCTCGGGACTGCCGAGGCGTTCATAGAGTTCCCAGGCATGCAGGCAGACCGTTTGCGCCTGCGGGTCGGCAAGGCCGATATCCTCCACCGCCATCCGGGTGATGCGCCGCGCCAGGTATCGCGGGTTCTCGCCCCCGGTCAGCATCCGCGCCAGCCAGTAGAGCGCCGCGTCGGGATCAGAGCCGCGCACCGATTTGTGCAGCGCCGAGATGAGGTTGTAATGCTCATCGCCCGACTTGTCGTATTTCGCCGCCCGCTTCATCAGCCGCGCGGCCAGCGCCTCGCGCCCCAGTTTCCCGTCAGTCTTCCACGCCGCCACCTGCTCGATCAGATTGAGCAGCGCGCGCCCGTCGCCATCGGCCATTTCCAGCAGGCACTCACGCGCCGGACCGTCAAGCGGCAGCGCCCGGCCCAGATCCTTCTCGGCCCGCTGCGCAAGGCGTTCGAGCTCCGCCAGATCGAGCCGCGTCAATACCAGCACCTGCGACCGGCTGAGCAGCGCCGCGTTCAACTCAAACGACGGGTTTTCGGTCGTGGCCCCGACCAGAAGGATCGTGCCATCCTCCATATGCGGCAGGAACCCGTCCTGCTGCGCCTTGTTGAACCGGTGGATCTCGTCGACGAAGAGCAGCGTGCCCTGCCCGTTCGCGCGCCGGTGCTTGGCCTCCTCGAACACCTTGCGCAACTCCGGCACGCCGGTAAAGATCGCGCTGATCTGCACGAAATGCAGGTCGGTCTCATCCGCCAGCAGCCGCGCGATGGTGGTCTTGCCCACACCGGGCGGGCCCCAGAAAATCAACGAGGTCAGACTGCCCGACGCGAGCATCACGCCAAGCGGCGCGTCGGGCCCCAGCACCTGATCCTGCCCGATCACCTCCGACAGGGCACGCGGGCGCAGCCGGTCCGCCAGCGGGCGCGGCGCCCCCTTGGGGGCAGGCGTGTCGCCGGTATCGAACAGATCGCTCACAGCCGCAACCGCAGCGCCATGCGCCGCCCGTTGCGCATTACCTCGATGCTGAGCGTGCGCGAGGCCCGCTCCAGCGCCTCGACCGCCGTGGCGCTGTCACTGACGGCGATGCCGTTGATCTCGCGCAGGATGTCACCGGGGCGCAGCCCCGCCCGCGCGCCATAGGGCCCGGGGTCGTCGACGATCACCCCCTCGGCCATCAGCGGCAGGCCGTAAGCGTCGATCACCGCCGGGTTGATGGTCGAGAGCGCCATCTCCGGCAGGGCAGCATGACGGCCCGTTTCCAGCCGGTTGCGCGGCGGCACCTCGGGCGCAGTGATCATCGGCACGTCAACCTCTTCCGCCTCGCCATCCCGCAGCCGGGTGAGGCGCGCGCTGTCACCGATCCCCGCAAGCGACATGCGAAACACCATCTCGGCGGGGCTGTTCACCGGCTGCCCGTCGACCGCGGCGATCACGTCGCCCGGCTCGACCGCACCGACAAAGCTGCTCGCGGGATGCACCTGCGAGATCACGATCCCCTCGGGCCGGGTCAGGCCCAACCCCTCGGCCATGTCGGGCGTCACCGGCTGCCCGCCCAGCCCGGCCCAGGGCCGTTGAAAGGCGTCATGCCCGGCGCGCGCCTGTTCGACGAACTGCGCCACCAGGGCAGAAGGGATGGCAAATCCGATCCCGTTCGAGCCACCCGAGCGCGACAGGATCGCCGTATTGATCCCGATCAGATCCCCGTTCACATCGACCAGCGCACCGCCCGAATTGCCCGGGTTGATCGGCGCATCGGTCTGGATGAAATAGCCCCGCGCATTGCCCGAAGCCGTGCCCGACCGCGCCAGCCCCGACACGATGCCACTGCTCACCGTCTGGCCCACGCCGAACGGATTGCCAATCGCCAGCACCAACTCGCCGACCTGCACGCTGTCGCTGTCGCGCAGCCGCAGCGCGGGCAGATCCGGGGCCTCCTCGACCTGCAACACCGCCAGATCCGCCTCCTCATCGCCCAGCAGCACCCGCGCGGCATATTCGCGCCCGTCATTCAGCACCACGCGGATATCTGTTGCCTCGCCGACCACATGGTAATTCGACACTACGATGCCATCCGCCCCAAGCACCACGCCCGACCCGAGCGAGTTCTGCACACGCGGCCGCGACGCCCCGAAATCGTTGAAGAACCGCCCGAAGAACGGATCGTTGCGGAACGGGCTGCGCCGGCCTTCGACGATACGGCTCGCATAGATGTTGACCACCGCCGGGGCGGCCTGCTTCACCACCGGCACAAACCCGGTCTGGATCTCGGCCTGTGACATCGGCACGCGCATCTCGGCGGCAAGCGGGGCCGCGAGCAGGGTCAGGACGAGAGACAGGATGCGGATCAAGAGGGGCCTCCCTGGGTGTCGGCGGGTCGCCCGAGATATGCGCGGCACGCCCGGGCGATGCAAGCCCGCTGCGTTTCTTCTTGGTCCAAATACTCAATCCCACAGACGCAAAACCCCCGCCGGTGAGGGCGGGGGTCAGGGCCGGGCCAAATCTGGCGTGGCTTATTCTTCTGCGGCCTCTTCGGCGGCAACGCGGGCGCGGTCAGCGGCCCCCTTGGCATCGACGTCACGGTCGACGAATTCGATGATCGCCATCGGCGCCATGTCACCATAGCGGAACCCGGCCTTGAGCACCCGGACATAGCCGCCCTGGCGCTCCTTGTAACGAGGACCGAGCACGTCGAAGAGCTTGGCAACGTGGATGTCCTGCTTGAGCTGTGCAGCGGCCTGACGGCGCGCGTGCAGATCGCCGCGCTTGCCGAGCGTGACCATCTTCTCGATGATCCGGCGCAGTTCCTTGGCCTTGGGCAGGGTGGTCTTGATCTGCTCATGTTCGATGAGCGAGCCGGCCATGTTCGCCCACAGCGCCTTGCGGTGCTCGTGGGTACGGTTCAGGCGGCGGTATCCTCTTGCGTGACGCATTTTCTATCTCCTAAGCGTTTTTGCTTTGTCCGGCGGTCTGATGCGTGTCAGCCGCTCTCCTTGGGGCGGGATTGCCCGGGGTCGCGGAGTTTCACCCACCCTGCACGCGATCGGCAGGATGGCTGAAACATGCGGCTTAAAAGGCCTCGTCGAATTTCTTGGCGAGGTCCTCGATATCGTCGGGCGGCCAGTCCTCGACATCCATGCCGAGATGCAGGCCCATGCCCGAGAGCACTTCCTTGATCTCGTTGAGCGACTTGCGGCCGAAGTTCGGCGTGCGCAGCATTTCCGCCTCGGTCTTCTGGATCAGATCGCCTATATAGACGATATTGTCGTTCTTGAGGCAGTTGGCCGACCGAACGCTGAGTTCCAGCTCATCCACTTTCTTGAGCAGGAGCGGGTTAAATTCCAGCCCGTCATCCTCGGCCTCGCGGCCCGCCGACTCCGGCTCGTCGAAGTTGACGAAGATCGACAGCTGATCCTGAAGGATGCGCGCGGCGAAAGCCACGGCATCGTCGGGCGTGATCGAACCGTCGGTCTCGATCTTCATGGTCAGCTTGTCATAGTCGAGCACCTGGCCCTCACGCGTCGGCTGCACGTCATAGCTGACGCGGGTGATCGGCGAATAGATCGCGTCGATCGGAATCAGGCCGATGGGTGCATCCTCGGGCTTGTTCTTGTCCGCCGCGACATAGCCCTTGCCGGTGTTGACCGTCAGTTCCATGTAAAGATCGGCGCCCTCGTCGAGGTGGCAGATCACATGATCCTTGTTCAGAATCTCGATCCCGGCGCTGTCGGAAATGTCGCCGGCGGTCACGACACCCGGACCCTTGGCGTTGACCGACAGGCGCTTGGGCCCCTCGACTTCCATCCGGATCGCCACACCCTTGAGGTTGAGCACGATATCTGTCACGTCTTCGCGCACACCGGCAACCGAGGAAAACTCGTGCAGCACGTTGTCGATCTGTACGGCAGTGATCGCGGCACCTTGCAGCGACGACAGAAGCACGCGACGCAGCGCATTGCCAAGGGTCAGACCAAAGCCGCGCTCCAGCGGTTCGGCAACCAGAACCGCCTGACGCAGCGGGTCATTGCCCGGTTTCACGTCAAGCTGTGTCGGCTTGATCAGTTCAGCCCAATTCTTGTGGATCATGCGTCCCTCCATTCCTGTCCTGTCCTCATGTCCAAAGGTCCAGAACGCCCGAGGATGTAAAATGACGAAAAGGGGACCGCGCCACTGCGCGGCCCCGCTTTGAGAGGTGTTTTATCAGACCCGACGGCGCTTCGGCGGGCGGCAGCCGTTATGGGCGATCGGCGTCACGTCACGGATCGACGTGATGTTGAAGCCGACAGCCGCCAGCGCGCGCAGCGCCGATTCACGGCCCGAGCCCGGCCCCTGAACCTCGACTTCAAGCGAGCGCATGCCATGTTCCTGTGCCTTCTTGCCCGCATCTTCTGCGGCCATCTGCGCGGCGTAGGGCGTCGATTTGCGCGACCCCTTGAACCCGCAAGTCCCGGCAGAGGACCATGCGATCGCGTTGCCCTGTACGTCGGAGATCAGGATCTTGGTGTTGTTGAAGGACGAGTTCACATGAGCAACGCCGGTGGCGATGTTCTTGGAAACCTTCTTCTTGGTGCGTTTGGTGTCGCGTGCCATCTAGACTGCCCTCCCTTATTTCTTCTTGCCGGCAATGGCTTTTGCCGGGCCCTTGCGGGTGCGGGCATTGGTGTGGGTCCGCTGTCCACGCACCGGCAGGTTGCGGCGGTGACGCAGGCCACGGTAGCAACCGAGATCCATCAGGCGCTTGACGTTCATCTGCGTCTCACGACGCAGGTCGCCTTCGACGGTGTAATTCGCGTCGATGTACTCGCGCAGGGCCAGAGCTTCGGCATCCGACAGCTCGTTGACGCGACGCGAGGCGTCGATGTTCACGGCATCGCAGATGGCCTTGGCCGAAGAGTGGCCGATTCCGGTGATGTAGGTAAGGGCGATCGGGACCCGTTTGGAAGTCGGGATATTAACGCCGGCGATACGTGCCAAGTGTCTTTTCCTTTTTCGTTGCGGTTCCGTAGCTCCAGAACCTTTTTTCACAACGTAAGCCCGAGGCGCTTGTCGCTCCGGGCCGCAGCTGAATTCGGATTGTCGATTCGGGGCCGGGACCGACCCGGCGAGAATCAATCTCGCGCACGAGATAGGGCTGGTTATGGGGAAATTAAGGGGGCGTCAAGCCCCCGTTCGGTGATTTGTCAAGTACCGCCGCAATCGCCGCCTTGACCTCATCCATACTGCCCATCCCGTCGACCGAGGCAAGCTGCCCCTTGGCATGGTAATAGCCAATCAGCGGCGCGGTTTTCTTGTAATATTCCATCAGGCGATGGCGCACGCTGTCCTCGTTGTCGTCCGCGCGCACCGGCTGCCCGGCAGCCGCCGCTTCGGCGGCACGCCCCACGATGCGCTTGACCAGCGTCTCGTCATCGACGCGCATCTCGACCACGGCGTCAAGTGTCTCGCCCTGCTCTTCCAGAAGATCGCCAAGGGCATCGGCCTGTGCCAGAGTGCGCGGGAAGCCGTCGAAGATGAACCCGCCCCGCTTGTCGCCCTGAAGCTTCTCGCGGATCAGGCCGATCACGATCTCGTCGGTGACCAGATCGCCGCGCGCCATCACGTCGGCCACGATGCGGCCCATCTCGGTTCCGCTGTCCTTTGCCGCGCGCAGCATGTCGCCGGTGGAAAGCTGGATCATGCTGCGGCTCTCGACCAGCATCTGTGCCTGCGTGCCCTTGCCCGCCCCCGGCGGCCCCAGCAGAATGATGTTCATCGACGTGCCCCTCCCTTGCGACGGCCTTTCTTGCGACCTTTGCCGCTGAGCTGCGATTTCTCGATCAGCCCTTCGTATTGATGCGCAAGCAGGTGGCTTTGCACTTGCTGGATCGTGTCCATCGTCACCGAGACTACGATCAGCACCGAGGTGCCGCCGAAATAGAACGGAATGGCAAACTGGTTGCGCAGCACCTCGGGCAGAAGACAGACCGCCGTCAGATAGACAGAGCCGAGCACGAGGATGCGGTTGACCACGTATTCGATATATTCCTCGGTCCGCTTGCCCGGGCGCACGCCGGGAATGAACCCGTTCTGGTTCTTCAGGTTCTCGGCCACGTCATCGGGCTTGAAGGCCACGTTGAACGTGTAGAAATAGGTGAAGAAGATGATCATGCCCGCGAAGAACAGCAGGTAGAGCGGCTGACCGGGGCCGAAATAGGCCATGATCGTGGACATGATCGGATTGGTCTGATTGCCCGAGAACGTGCCGATGGTGGCGGGCAGCAACAAGAGCGACGAGGCAAAGATCGCCGGGATCACGCCCGCCGGGTTGACCTTGACCGGCAGATGCGACGAGCCGCCGTCATAGACCTTCATCCCCACCTGGCGTTTGGGATACTGGATATGGATCTTGCGCAGAGAGCGCTCCATGAACACCACGAAGGCGATCACCGCGACCACCATGAGCATCACGCCCACGATCACCGCCGGGCTGATCGCGCCCGAGCGCCCCGAGGCAAAGAACTGCGCGAGGGCCGCCGGAATCTCGGCGATGATGCCGACGAAGATGATCAGCGAGATACCGTTGCCGACGCCGCGCGCGGTAATCTGCTCGCCCAGCCACATCAGGAACATCGTGCCGCCGACCAGCGTGATCATGCAGCTTGCGATGAAAAAGAGGCCTGGATTGGTGACCATGTCGCCCGATTGCAGGCTGACCGCGAGGCCGTAACTTTGCAATGTGGCCAGACCCACAGTGCCATAGCGCGTATACTGGTTGATCTTCTTGCGGCCCTGCTCGCCCTCTTTCTTGAGCTGCTCCAACTGCGGCACCATCGCCGTCAGAAGCTGCACGATGATCGAGGCCGAGATATAGGGCATGATACCCAGGGCAAAGATGCCCATTCGGCCAAGCGCGCCGCCGGTGAACATCGAAAGCATGCCGCCGATCGTCGCCTGCGCGCCGTCCATGAATTCGCGGAGCGCCGCGCCGTCGATTCCCGGCACCGGGATGAAGGTGCCCAGCCGATAGACGATCAAAAGCCCCAGCGTGAAGAGGATGCGCTTGCGCAACTCGGTGGCCTTGCCAAGCGCGGACCAGCTCGTGTTGGCCGCCATTTGCTCTGCTGCAGATACCATTCGCGGGTCTCTTTCATGTGACAACGCCGCCTAGGGCTGTTTTCCAGCTCAGGCGGCGTCAAAAGGAAAACTCGAGGACTATGTAAGCGGGCGCAGGCCCGCTCACAACCTCTTATTCAGCGGCCTGCGCTGTTGTGACCGAAAGCGTGCCCCCGGCTTTCTCGACCGCGTCGATGGCCGACTTCGAGGCGCCGGTCACGGCGATATCGAGCTTCGCGGTCACTTCGCCCTTGGCCAGAACGCGCACACCGTCAAGCTTGCGCCGCACGAGGCCCGAGGCTACGAGCACATCCTCAGTGATCTGGGCCGAGCCGTCGATCTTGCCCGCCTCGATGAATTTCTGGATCAGGCCGAGGTTCACCACGGCAAAGGATTTGCGGTTCGGCTTGTTGAAGCCGCGCTTGGGCAGACGCTGATAGAGCGGCATCTGGCCGCCCTCATAGCCCTTGATGGCCACACCCGAGCGGGATTTCTGACCCTTGATGCCCCGGCCACCGGTCTTGCCCATGCCCGAGCCCGGGCCACGGCCGATACGCTTCTTGGTCTTGGTTGCGCCTGGATTGTCGCGCAGTTCATGCAGTTTCATTGTCGCTTCTCCTTGCCGGATGCGGCCCCCAGCGACGGGAGCGGCCGAACGCGGCTTGCGTGAAAGATTGAGTCGGGCCCTTATGGCCACCGTGGGCGTATAGACCCGGCCCGCCCCGGGATCAAGGGCCGAGTTGCCAACCCATTGGCGGCTTGCGCCCCGTCAACGCGGTGCCCTCAACTCCTGAAATGCCTGGCGAAATGGAGGCGTCGGGCAGCGCGCTATCCGCACGCCCGAGGCGCTTTATGGCTGTCTGACGGCTTTTTCGGCTACGGCGGTGGTCGCTCCGGAAAGGTCGGCACGCGTGCCGCGCCGTTCCCAGCGGCTGAACAGCAGGGTTATGACCCCCGCCACCAGCAAGTAGGCCACTGCGAGCAGCAACAGCGGCTCGTAGACGATGAAGGTTTCCGCCCGCACCCGCGAGGAGACGGAGTAGATCTCCATCACCGTGATCGTCGCGACCAGCGGGGTGGCCTTGAGTTGCAGGATGGTCTCGCCGCCCAGCGTAGGCAGCACGTTGCGCACCGCCAGCGGCAGCCAGATCCGGCGGAAGATGGTAAAGCGCGACATGCCAAAGGCGCGCCCGGCCTCCAACTGCCCCCTGTCCACGCCTGAGAAGGCCCCGCGCATGACCTCGCCCTCATACCCGGCATAGGACAGGGTCAGCGCCAGAACCGCATAGGGCCACGCCTGACGCAGATAGGGCCAAAGCTCGCTGTTGCGGATCTCGGGGAATTGCGGGAACAGTGACCCCAGACCGTAATAGAACAGCCAGATCTGCAACAGCAGCGGCGTGCCCCGTATAATGGTGCAGAACCCCCTCGCCGGTGCCGACAGATACCAGGGGCCGATCGCCTGTGCCATGCCAAGCGGTATGGCGAGCAGCATGCCCAGCACCGAGGTGACGACAAGCAGCCAGATCGTCGTCCACAGCCCCTCAATCGCGAGCGGCGCATATTTTGGCAGCCAGTCCCACCGCAGGGCAAAGGCGCACCAGATCACGAAGGCCGCGAAGATCCCCATCAGGATCAGCCGGTGCGGCTTCAACAGCGGGCGCAGGGCGGTCATCGCCGACCCTCCCGCAGCGATGGCTGGCCGCGCCGGGACCATTTCTCGATCCAGCCGAAGACGACGCCGGAGCCCAGTGTCACCATCAGGTAAAGCGCCCCGGCGGCGAGAAAGAAGGTGAAATAGGCCCGCGTGCTGCTGGCGGCCTGGCGGGTTTCGAGGGTCAGTTCGTTAAAGCCCACGATGGCCAGAAGCGCCGTGTCCTTGGTGGCGATCAGCCAGAGATTGGCGAGCCCCGGCGTCGCAAAGGACATCATCGCGGGGATCGTCACCCGGCGCATCAGCAGCAGCGGCGGCATGCCAAAGGCGCGCGCCGCCTCGATCTGGCCCGGCGGCACCGCCTGGATCGCGCCGCGCAGCACCTCGGTCGCATAGGCGCCCTGAACGAGCCCGAGCACCCAGATCCCGGCGACCACACCGTTGATTTCGACCCGGCCATAGCCCATGGCTTCGGCGGCCTTGTTGATCAGGTCGGAGCCCGCGTAATAGAGGATCAGGATCAGCACCAGCTCCGGCACCGCCCGGATCACCGTGGTATAGATGGCGAGCAGATCGCGCAGGATCGGACCGCCGTAAAGCTTGCCGCAGGCCCCGAACAGCCCGATGATCAGGCCGAGGCCGAACGCCCCGAAGGCGATCTGGAGCGAATGCAGCAACCCGCGCAGAAGGTTGCTGCCCCAGCCCGGCGGGGACAGGGACAGCAGTTTCAGACTTTCGGTCAGTCCGAGGGCGTCGATCAGGGCATCCAAGTCCGGGCTCTACTCGGCCAGGATGCTCGTATCGAAATAGCGCGCGGTGATTTCGTCGTGCGTTCCGTTTTCGATGATCTTGGCGATACCGGCGTTGATCGTCTCGCGCAGGTCGTCGTCGCCCTTGCGCAGGCCGGCGCCGACCCCCTTGCCGAGGATGCTTTCGTCATTCGGCACCGCGCCCTTGATCTCGCAGCAGGCGCCGGCGTCGGAATTGACGAATTCGCCCATCGCGATGCTGTCGGCCTGGATCGCGTCGATGCGGCCCGAGACCAGATCCTGGTTTGCCTCGTCCTGGGTCTGGTAGACGCGGATCTCGGCGGCGGCATCGGCGAAATGCGCGTTAGCATAGGCCTGGTGCGTGGTCGCGGCCTGAACCCCGAGGATCTTGCCGTCCAGCGAGGCGGCGCTTGGTGCGATATCCATCGACTTGTCGGCGACGATCACTGCCGGGGTGTTGTAGTAGGGATCGCTGAAATCAATGGTTTTCATGCGCTCGTCGGTGATCGACATCGAGGCCATGATGGCGTCGATCTGCTGGCCGGTCAGTGAGGGAATGATGCCGTCCCACGCGACCGGGGTGATCACGCAGTCAAGCTCGGCGGCGTCACAGACGGCGTTGATGATCTCGACTTCCCAGCCGCCCCATTCGCCCGAGGCATCGAGCGAGGCGAACGGCGGATAGGGTTCGGCCGCGATGCCGATCTTGACCTCTTCGGCCACGGCAGCGCCAGCGCCAAGCGCCCCGGCAAGGGTCGCGACAGCGAGGGATTTCATGAGTTTCATTTGGCTATCTCCTGTTGGTTTGGTTGGTTTTCAGTGAACTGTTTGCAGGAACTGCTGCAACCGCTCGGAGCGCGGGTTGGCAAACAGCTGCTCCGGCGGCCCCTGTTCTTCGATGCGGCCTTCGGAGAGGTAGACGACATGGCTTGCGACCTCGCGCGCGAATTTCATCTCGTGGGTGACCAGCAACATGGTGCGGCCCTCGTTCGCCAGATCGCGGATCACGCGCAGCACGTCCCCCACCAGTTCGGGGTCAAGCGCGCTGGTGGGTTCGTCAAAGAGCATCACCGTCGGATCGACCGCCAGCGCGCGGGCAATCGCGGCGCGCTGTTGCTGGCCGCCGGACAGGTAGGCGGGATAGGTGTCGGCCTTGTCGCGCAGCCCGACACGGTCGAGCAGTTCGAAGGCGCGTGCCGTCGCCGCGTCGCGATGCATCCCCAGCATATGGACCGGAACCTCGATCACGTTTTCCAGCAATGTGCGGTGGGTCCAGAGGTTGAAGCTCTGGAACACCATGCCCAGCCGACTGCGGATGCGTTCGATCTGACGCCGGTTGGCGGGGCGTCCATCCGCGCGCATGGCAACTTCCTCGCCATCGACGATGATCTGTCCCGAGGTCGGCGTCTCCAGAAAATTGGTGCAGCGCAAGAGGGTCGACTTGCCCGATCCGCTGCCCCCGATGATGGCGACGACATCCCCCTTGCGGGCGTCGAGAGACACCCCCTTCAAGACTTCGACAGAGCCGAAATTCTTTCGCAGGTCAATGACCTGTATTGCGGCTGGCTCGCCGTCTGCGGTGCGATTCGCAGTCAAAGGAACTGTCCCGATGTTGCATTTTCAGCTTGTAGTTAGGCAGAGGGCGCGTAATTATGCAAGTGTATAGTTTGGTCATCTTCCATCACAAGGCCGCCGCCCGCATGAGTGCCGATCAGCGCAAGTTCACCCGCGAATTGCCCGCGCAGCGGCGCGAGCAGCTGATCCTTGCAGTGTTGTCGCTGATTGCGCGGAAGGGTGTGCGCGCGTCCACGGTGCGCGATATCGCGCAGGAGGCCGGAGTCACGCAGGGGCTGATCCGGCATTACTTCGGCTCCAAGGAAAGCCTGGTCGCGGCGGCCTATGATTATCACATGAGCCGGATGACCGATGCCGTCTGGCAGGCGAGCGACAAGCCCGGGCCCCGGGCGCGTCTGGCGGCCTTCGTGATCTCGTCGCTGTCGCCGCCGGTGCTGAACCGCGACTGGGTTTCGCTCTGGGCGGCGCTGTTGGGCAGGGCGATGCAGGATCCGCAGTTGGTGAAGACGCATGAGCGCACCTACTGCTATTTCCGTGACCGTCTCGAATCGCTGATCGCGGACGCGCTGCGGCATGCGGGGCGACCGCATACAGAGGCCGAAACGCGCCGACTGGCCATCGCCTGCAACGCCGTCATCGACGGGCTGTGGATCGAGGGCGGCGCACTGCCGGACGCGTTCGCCCAAGGGGAATTGACGGCCATCGGGCTGCGCTCGGTCGGGGCGCTGGTCGGGCTGCCGCTTGAAGATACAGAGGACTTGTGAAGATGAAATATGCAGGCATCGTCGACCGCCTCGCGGGGTTGGGGGGCGCCAAGTGGGATGTCCATTTCCGCGCCCGGGAACTGGCCGCCCATGGCCGTGACATCATCGAACTGACAATCGGCGAACCCGATGTCGCGACGCCGCAGGCGCTGACCGATGTGGCCGTTGACGCGCTGCGGCGCGGGCGCACCGGCTATTCCGACGGTCGCGGCGAGGACAATCTGCGTGCCGCACTTGCGCAAAGATATGCGCAGAGCACCGCAACCCGGATCGAACCCGACCGGGTCCTGTGCTTTCCCGGCACCCAGACGGCGCTTTTCGCGGTCCTGATGGGGCTGGCCGAAACCGGCGACGAGGTTCTGGTCGGCGACCCGATGTATGCCACCTACGAGGGCGTGATCCGCGCCACCGGAGCGGCGATGGTGCCGGTGCCGCTGTCGTCGTCAAACGGCTTTCGCATCCGCCCCGAGGATATCGCGGCGCGGATCACGCCGCGCAGCCGCGCAATCCTGCTGAACACGCCGCACAATCCGACCGGGGCGATCCTGTCGCGCGCGGATCTGCGGGCAATCGGCAAGCTGGCGCAAGAGCATGACCTGTGGATCATCGCGGACGAGGTCTATGAAGAGCTGGTCTTTGACGGCGAGACATTCCATTCCCCGCTGTCGATCCCCGAACTGGCCGACCGGGTGGTTGTGGTGTCGTCGATCTCGAAGTCGCATGCCGCGCCGGGCTTCCGCAGCGGCTGGGCGATCGGACCGGCCGAATTTGGCGCGCGGTTGCTGGCCCTGTCGGAAACGATGCTGTTCGGCAACCAGCCCTTCATCGCCGACATGACGGCGGCGGCGGTCAGCACGCAGTCCGGGGTGGCGGCGGGCATGCGCGCCCGCTTTGCCGCGCGCGCCGCACGGCTGCACGCCCGGCTGAGCGCGGAGCGGACTCTGGAGGTGCACGCGCCCAAGGCCGGGATGTTCGCCATGGTCAATGTCGAGAAGACCGGGATGAGCGGCCATGCCTATGCCCTCGATCTGCTTGAGAGTGCAGGCGTGGCCGTGATGCCGGGCAGCGCCTTCGGGGCAAGGCTCGATCACTGGATTCGCGTCGCGCTGACCGTGGACGACGCCCGCTTTGACACGGCCTGCGACCGGATTGTCGCGCATGCCCGCCACCACGCAGGAGCCTCGGCATGACACGGACAATCGGCGAGGCGCTGGTGCGGCGGCTTGAGGCGCATGGCGTGGATACGGTGTTTGGAATTCCCGGTGTGCATACGGTCGAGCTTTACCGAGGGCTTGCCGCCTCACCCATTCGCCATGTCACGCCACGGCACGAACAGGGCGCGGGTTTCATGGCCGACGGCTATGCGCGCGCCTCTGGCAAGCCCGGCGTGGCGCTGGTGATCACCGGCCCGGGGCTGACCAACACGCTCACCCCGATGGCGCAGGCCCGGGCCGACAGCGTGCCGATGCTTGTCATATCCGGGGTGAATGTCCTGTCCAGTCTCGGCAAGGGGCTTGGCCATCTGCATGAACTGCCCGACCAGTCGGCGCTCGCGGCCACGGTGGCGCTTGACAGCGCCCGGGTGACAACCGACGTCGGCCTTGCAGATGCCGTGGATCGCGCCTTTGCCCGCATGGCCGAGGGGCGGCCGGGACCAACCCATATCGAGGTGCCGCTGGATGTGGCCGGTCAGACGCATGACGTCGCCATGCCGCCCCCCTCAGCCCCGCAACAGCCGAGCGAGTCGACGGACCGGATCGCGGCGGCGGCGGATCGCCTGCGCCGCGCCGAACGGCCGGTCATTGTGGTCGGCGGAGGGGCCACGGCGGCGGCCGGTGATCTGCGCAAGCTGGCCGAACGGCTGGATGCGCCGGTGGTGCTGACCACCAACGCGCGCGGCCACATGCACGGGCATCCGCTGGTCATTCCCGCCAGCCCCAGCCTGCCGCCGGTTCGGGAGTTGATCGAAGCCGCCGACTGCGTGCTAGCCATCGGCACGGAACTCGGGCAGACCGATTACGACATGGACTTCACCGGCAGCTTGCCACGGTTTCCGGGCCTTGTCCGCATGGATATTTGCCGCACGCAACTTGCCCGGCACCCCGCCGACCTGACCTTGCACAGTGCCGCCGCGCCGGGCGTTGCGGCCCTGCTCGCGGCGCTCGAGGACCACAAGGCGCGAGGGCAGAGCGGTGCCGAGCGCGCGCAGGACATCCGCGCGCGGGCCTTTGCCAGCCTCACCGCCGAACAGCAGGCTCAGGTGGGTTTTCTGGACGCGGCCCGTGCGGTGCTGCCGAACGCCCTGATGGTCGGGGATTCCACGCAGCTGATCTATGCGGGCAACCTCTATTACGACCATGACCGGCCCGGCGGCTGGTTCAACGCCGCCACCGGCTATGGTGCCCTCGGCTACGGTATCCCCGCCGCCATCGGCGCGGCGCTGGCCTGCCCGGACACGCCGGTGCTGTGCATCACCGGCGACGGCGGGGCGCAGTTCGTCCTGCCCGAACTGATGACCGCCGCCGATGAAAACCTGCCGGTGATCTTCCTGATCTGGAACAATCACGGCTATGGCGAAATCGCGGTCTCGATGGAGGGTGCCGGGATCGAGGTCGTCGGCTGCGATCCGACGCCGCCGGATTTCGCGCTGGTGGCGGCCTCCTGCGGCATGCCCTACACCCTGTGCGCCGAGACACCCGACGCACTGGCCGAGGCCCTGCGCCGCGCCGCCGACACTCGGGGGCCATCAATCATCGAGATCCGCACCGCCAAGATGACCCGCTAACCGGAGCAACGCCCATGACCGATCCCACCTGTCACTTCAGCCATGCCATCACGCGGCAACCCGCCGCAAGCGCCGTGGACGGACTGCGCGCCCATGATATCGGACCGCCGGACATGGCCCGGTTGCAGGCTGATCATGACGCCTATGTCGCGGCGCTGCGGGCCACCGGGGCCGAGGTCACGGTTCTGCCGCCGCTGAGCGGCTATCCCGACGCAATGTTCGTCGAGGATACCGCGCTCTGCCTGCCGCAGGGGGTGGTGATCCTGCGCCCCGGGGCCCCGTCGCGCCTGGGCGAGGCCGCCGAGATGGTGCCGGAACTGGTCACGCATTTCACCGAACTGCGGCACATCGACGGGCCGGGATATGTCGAGGGCGGGGACATCTTGGTGACCGGGCGCGAAATTCTCGTGGGCCGGTCGGCGCGCACCGACGCGGCGGGCGTGGCCGAACTCGCGCGCATCGTCGCGGACTGGGGCCACAGGCTGCGCGAGGTCGAGACGCCCGCCGATATCCTGCATTTCAAGACCGACTGCTCGCTTCTCGATGCCGAGACCATCCTGACCACCGAACGGCTCGCCGCGGCGGGCTGCTTCGAGGGCTGTCGCCTGTTCTACACCGCCGAGGGCGAAGAGGCCGCGGCCAACACGATCAGGTTCAACGACGTGGTTCTGATGCCGGGTGGCTTTCCCCGAACCGCCGAGCGGCTTGATCGGGCCGGGTATACGCTGGTCGAGATCAACAACAGCGAATGCGCGAAGCTCGATGGCGGAATGTCCTGCCTGTCGCTGAGGTTCAATCCGGCTTGACGGACCCGGCGGCGGAGATGGCCGCCAAACCTGCCCGACGCGGGCGCGAATCTTTCGGCGCAGGCGCGTTGACCGGTGTCGATCGGTTCGCTCAGTCGCCCGCCTGCTCTGGCGTGCCCCGGTCAAGGGCGTCCATGGCCGCCAGTTCGCCCAGCGTGACCGGCTTGAGCGGAGGGCGGACGCGGTAGTAGCCCGTCTCGTCAGGCGTTCTGCCATGCGCTGCGGCCAGAAGCGCGGTGACGGTCAAACCGCAGTAGCGGCCCTGACAGGGCCCCATCCCGGCGCGCCCGAACGCCTTGGCCTGGTTCGGGCCGAGGCACCCCAGCCTGGCATGGCCCCGGATCGCCCCCGCCGTCACCTCTTCGCAGCGGCAGATCACGGTGGCATCCGCCGGATCAAGCGCCTGCGCCGCCGGGGGATAGGCCCTGTCGAGAAAGCGGCGCGCCGCCAGTTCCCGCGCCTTGGCCGCGCGCAGCGGGACGGCACGCCGGTCCCGGGTGGCGCGGTCGATACGCTCCAACTCCCCGGCCACCTGCAGCGCGGCCAGCCGCCCGGCGATCTTGGCCACCTTGGCGCCGCCGATCCCCGCGCCATCGCCCGCGATCAGAATCCCCTTCACATCGCTCTGCCCCCACTCGTCGAGCACCGGCACGAAGCCGTGTTGCGCCGCGTTCCAGACATGGCGCACATCCAGCGACCGCGCCGCCTGCGTGTTGGGCACCACCCCGTGATGCAGGAAGACGGTATCGCAGGCGATGCGGCGGGCGCGCCCCCGGCAGGCAAACGTCACCGCCTCGGCCCGCCCCGCGCCCTCGATGGCGATCGCGGTCGCGCCAGTATAGCGCGGCACGCCTGCGCGGATGATCTCGGACAGCAGGCCCAGCCCCTTGAGCAGGTAACGCCAGCCGCGCAGTGCACCGCCCATATGCCGCGCGGCGCGGATTAGGTCGGCGCGCGTCTGCGTCTCGATCAGCGCAATTGGCGGCGTGCCCGCCCGTACCATCTGCGCGGCGATGAGGTAAAGGAGCGGCCCCGCCCCCACCAGCACCGCGCGCCGCGCCAGCACGCCCGATTGCTTGAGCAGGATCTGTCCCGCGCCCGCGGTCATCATCCCCGGCAAGGTCCAGCCCGGCAGCGGCATGGGGCGCTCCAGCGCGCCCGTCGCAAGCAGCACGCGGCCCGCCTCGATCTGCGCCGCCGCCCCGCCCTGGGTGTAGGAAATTCTGAAATCCTCCTCGATGGTCCAGACCACCGCGCCTGCAAGATGCGTGATCCCACCCGCGCGCAGGCCCGCCACCAGCGACGCGCCCTGCGTATAATCCTTGCCCAGAATATCGCCACGCGGCCCCGCCGCGCGTTCCACATCACGATAGATCTGCCCGCCCGCGCGCGGCTGTTCGTCCAGCACGCAGACCGACAGCCCCGCCTCCGCCGCAGTGGCCGCCGCCGCCATTCCGGCAGGCCCCGCACCGATCACGGCCAGATCATAGCGCGTCATGCGTGCCCCCCCTCATGCGGGCGGGCGATCTCCAGCCCCTCGGTCACCTCCATCATGCAGGCCTGCCGCACGGTGCGCTCCACCTCAATGAGGCAATCGAAACAGGCCCCCATCATGCAATAGGGCGCACGCGGCGCGCCCGAAACTGGCGTGTGACGCAGCACCGTCACCCCGGCCGCCAGCAGGGCCGCGGCCAGATTGGCCCCTTCGGGCATCATCAGCATCTCACCGGCAAAGCGCACCGGCACCCTGGGCCCCTCAGGGTCAATCTCAAGAAAAGCGGGCTTCACCGAACACCTCCAGATCAGGCGCATCACTGGTGCCCTCCAGCCAGTCGGGCAAAATCCGCGCATGGGCTGCGGCCAGCGTGATGCCGCTGTGACAGGTCACGAGATAGGCACCGGGCATCTCGGCACTTTCCTGATAGATCGGCAATCCGTCGGGCGAGAGCACCCGCAGCGCCCCCCAGGACCGGACAAGCTGCGCCTTTGCCAATGCGGGATAGGCCGCGATCGCCTCCGCGGCGAGGCCCGAGAGGCCCGGCTGCGTCACCCGGTCATCAAGGCCCACCTCCTCGTTGGTGGCCCCGTTCTGAATGCCGCCCTCATCCACCTGCCGCGCAATGAGCGAGAGGCGGTTGATGATCTTCGGCAGCTTCTCGGTGATCAGAACCTGCCCGCGCTGTGGCCTCACCTGCGCCTTGAAGCCCAGCTTCGGCCCCAACTGCGCCGCGCCCAGCCCGGCAGAGAGCACCAGCTTGCCCGCCTCGACCACCGTGCCATCGTCGCAGGTCACGCGAAAGCCGTCTGGCTTGATCACATCCGTTACCGTCTTGCCGGTCAGTAGCCGCCCGCCCATGCGCCGCACATCGGCGGCCAGCGCGCGCAGCAGGCGCAGCGGATTGGCGTGACCGTCCTGGTGATGCAGAATCGCACCCACCACCTTGGGCCCGATATGCGGCTCTTCCTTGCGGAGCGCATTGTGGCCCAGCACCTCGAACGGATAATCGCCGCCCAGTTTTTCCTTGAGCACCTCGTATTTCTCCACCGTCGCCTGAAGGCTCTCCTCGGAGAAATGGAAATCATAGCCGCCCTTCTGCTCCAGCCCGAGGTCTTGCCCCGTGGCGTCGCCCAACTCGGCGGCGAAATCGCCCCAGGCGGCGGCGGAGGTCTGGGACCATTGCGCATAGCGCGGCTGGTTCACGCCCTTGGATTGCACCCAGACCAGCCCGAAATTCCCCCGGCTGGCGCGGAACGAGCCGTCATCGCCATCCAGCACCGTCACCCGCAGCCCGCGCCGCAAGAGGCCCCACGCGGTCGATAGGCCGACGACCCCGCCGCCAATGATGACATAATCGCTGCTCATGGATTGCTTTCCCGGCTTGGGCTGACAGAGCGGACCGCGCCGCCCTGTCGTCTCTTGGCTCAGTTGCTCGCCGCGACCTTGTCGAGGATCGACTGACCCCAGTCGGCGACCACATCCTCGAGCACCTGCGGCCAGACATCGGTGCGCGCCTTGGCGGCCATGGCGGCCAGTTGATCGTCTTTCAATTCAACAACGGTCGCGCCCAGGTCATCCACCAGCCGCTGTTCGTTGCGCACCTGATCGGCCTCGGCCACTTCCCAGCGGGTCGCCTCGAACGCCGCCGCCTGTTCCTCGAACGCCGCCGCCTGTTCCTTGAGCGCGGCCTGATCCTCATCTGACAGCCCGGCAAGGCTCTCGTTCGAGATGATCATGTACCAGACCTCGAAATGGGTGTTGGCGGGGATATAGGTCTTGGTCACGTCGCGGAACGAGGCGTAATAGCCCTCGGCCCCCGACCCGATCACGCCGTCTACAACGCCGGTCTGCACGGCGGTGAACGCCTCGGAGAAGGGAATGGGCGACGGGATGTAGCCCAGCGCCTCGCCGGTCAGCTGAAAACTCTTGATGCCGGGCACGCGCACCTTGATGCCGTTGGGCTCGACCGACCCGGCATTCGGATTCCCAACATTGAGCGAGATCCCCCCGAAATAGACCGGATAGGCCGCCAGCATGGTGATGTCCTGCTCGGCATAAAGCCCGGCCATCACCTCGCGCACCACGCCACCGGGGCCGTAAACCGCGCGGGCCTGCTCCCAGTTGCCCGCCAGATAGGGGAAGGAGCTGATCTGCATCCGCCGGTCGGCGGCAGTGGCAGCGGGCTGTGTGGCCATGTCGATGGCACCCACGCTGATGCGCTCCTGCACCGTGGTATAGTCACCAAGCGCCGAGGCGGCGAAGATATTGACACTTACATCGCCGCCGGTGGCCTCGCCCACAGCCTTGGCAAAGGCGTTGAGTTCCACGTCAATGGTCGCGCTTTGGGGGCGGACATGGCTCATCTTGAGGTTCTGCGCCTCGGCCATGGGCGTGAATGCCATGAGCGCGGCGGCAGCGGTGGCCAGCATGGTATGTTTCATTCGGTAATCCTCCGTGTTGATTTCAGTGTCGGGTTGGCTTCAGGGGGCCACGTCATATCCGAAGAAGCGTGGCAGAAAGAGCGACATGTCCGGCCAGAGCGAGGTGAGGAACACCACCGGCACGTAGCCGAAGAGAATGAGCTTCATCGCGGGCGGGATCACCTTCGTCACCTTCACCTTGCCGATCCGCGCCCCGAGATAGAGGATCGAGGCATAGGGCGGCGTGACGCCTCCCATGGCAGTGTTGACCCCCATGATCGCGGCAAATTGCACCGGGCTCACCCCGATGGCGTTCATCAAGGGCAGCAGAAGCGGCGCGATCAGGATGATCGCGGTCACATCGTTGACGACCATGCCGACGAGAAGCAGCAGGATGTTGATCATGATCAGCAGCAGCACCTTGTTCTCGGTGATCGAGAAGATGCCCTGCACCAGTTGCTGCGGGATGCTCTCGTAGACGAACATTTGGGACAGAATCATCGAGAAAAGAATCATCATCATGATCGCACCCACGGCAGTGGCGGCCTCGCGCCCCGCCGACAGGAAGTTTTCCAGACGCAGACCCTTGTAGATCAGGAATCCCACCGGCACCGCGTAGATCACCGCGACAGCGGCGGCCTCGGTCGGCGTCATGATCCCGCCATAAATGCCGCCAAGGATGATCACCGGCCTCAGCAGCGCCGGAAAGGCATGAAAGCCGCGCCGCGCCACCTCGCCCGACAGCTCCGAAAACGACGGCTTGTCGTCGAGCACCAGCGGGAACTTGCGCGCCATGACGAGGTTGATCACAGAAAAGGACACCATGATCAGCAGACCCGGCCCGAGCGTTGCCAGAAAACAGGCGAGGATCGAGGTGTCGGTCACCCAGCCATAGACGATCATCGTCACCGACGGCGGAATGAGCAGCCCGAGGATCGACGAATTGGCAATCAGCGCGGTGGCGTATTCGCGCGGATAGCCGCGCTTTTCCATCTCGGGGATCAGCAGCGGGCCGATGGCGGCAATGCCGGTGAGGCCAGAACCCGAAATCGCCCCGATCACCGCGCAGGAGACGGCGGCGACCACGCCAAGCCCGCCCCGCACATGGCCGATGAACGCGTTGACGAAGCGCAACAGCGAGGCGGCAAGCACAAAGAGCGGAATGGCCAGCAGCACCGGGTTGCCAAGTTGCTGAAACCCCCCAGAGCATCATGCCTTTCATGGTCACGTCGCCGAAAAAATACATCACCATCAGCGCCGCGCCGAAACAGTAGGGCAGCGGCACGCCCAGCGTCAGCGTGATCACCAAGAGGGCAATGGCCAAAAGGGCGATCTCGATCATGACGGCGCTCCCAGGGACAGACGGCGCAGATGTGCCACCAGATGCAAGGCCGTATAGGCCATCATCAGCCCCAGTCCGACCAGCAGCGCGATGTCGGAATAGAAGGTCGGGATATAAAGCGTCGGGCTCTCGCGCCAGACGCGCCAGGCGTATTGCGTGTAGTCCCACGCCCAACTGAGCAGCCACAGCCCAATGATCAGGCTGATCACCTCGCCCACGATGGCGAGGATCGTATGCCCGCGCTCGGTCTTGACGAAGATTTCAAGCACATTGGCGCGGATATGGGTGTTCTCGCGCGAGGCATTGACCGAGCCCAGGATATAGAGCCAGAGCGCCGGATAGAGCATCGTCTCTTCCAGCCCCATCACCGGCACCTGCAACACATAGCGCGTGACCACCTGCACGAACTGACCCAGCGCCACCACGCAGATCAGCGCCGTGAGCAGGTATTTCGCGAATGTATCCATGGCGTCCCCCTCTCCGGTGTCTCGTCGCACCGGCTTTCAAACGATTACACTGGACAAGATATATAAATTCAATTTGATTATATCTTTGATTCCATCAATCTGCTTTATGGGTAAAATGTACCTCTCTCTCCGCCAGCTCGCCACCTTCCGCGAGGTCATGCGCTCCGGCTCGATCAGCGAAGCCGCCCGGAGCGTCGGCCGTACCCAACCTGCCGTCTCGGCCATGGTGAAGACGCTTGAGGATCAGCTTGGCTTTCCCTTGTTCCTGCGCACCCACGGCAAGCTGTCAGCGACCCCCGAGGCTCATTTCTTTCTCGAAGAATGCGAGGAAATCCTGGGGCGTGTCGAACGCACGGAACGCACGCTCGAACGGATCAGCGCGCTGCAATCCGGCAAGTTGCAGGTTGCCTGCCATCCCGCGGCCTCCAGCGTCTTCCTGCCCCGCCTGATGACGCGATTCCTGAAGGGGCGGGACGACCTGGATATGTCCCTCATCATGCGGTCCTCGGACGTGATCGAGGACCTGATCGCATCCCAGCAATTTGACGTCGGGTTTTCCGAAACGCCGCAACCACGCGCGTCCATCCTGAAAACCGACTATGATCTGGAATGCGTGTGCGTGTTGTCGGTTGATGACCCCCTGGCGCAGGTCGATGTGGTCACGCCCCAAGACCTCGCGGGGCGCCCGATGGCGGTGCTCTTCGACGACCACACCACGGCGGTGCAGACCGAAGCCGCCTTTCGTCATGCCGGATGCCGGTTCAACAAGCGGCTGGAGCTGCGCACCTTTCTGCCCGGTTTGCAGTTTGTCGCCGCTGGCGTCTGCGTGATGGTCTGCGACATGATCACGGCCTATGGCAACCTGCAAGCGCCGTCCTCGGGACGACTGGCGATCCGGCGTTTCCGGCCTCGGATCTCGAACAGTGTCTCGATCCTCACCCCGGGATATGCCGCGCAATCCATTGTGAGCCAGGCGTTTATCGCCGAACTCAGGACAGCCGTCGTCCAGATGCAGTCTGAAATCGGTGACGCCTTGCTGTAACCGTGCCCCCGCTCCTGGCATGGACGCCCGCTGCCTTCCTGCGGGCTTACCCGTGCGGCGTGGCTGGTCTCGTCCGCCGTCTGCTTGAATCCCGGAACCGAGCGCGGGCCAAGGCACAAATCGGGGCGCAGGCTCGTGTCGGCACTCGCGTGCGGGATTTTCAATTCGCGACGCGGATTTGACGCGGCAACGAGAATCCGCGGTGGAGTTTGCAGGTCGGGATATGTTCCGCGGCTATGGACCCTGCGACACGACATTTCGTGAAGGGCTACCCGCGTGACCCCTGACCAGATGCTCATCTACTCGATCCTC
The DNA here is from genome assembly GCF_053628595.1 of Roseovarius sp. MBR-154. NCBI lineage: Bacteria > Pseudomonadati > Pseudomonadota > Alphaproteobacteria > Rhodobacterales > Roseobacteraceae > Roseovarius > Roseovarius sp. MBR-154. Next base: position 125,785 of record NZ_JBRJGR010000005.1, on the reverse strand, counting down.
AGCGCGACGATGGGGCTGTTCCTCTGGGGCCGCCTTCGGCATGACGCGGTGGCGCTTGCGGCGCCTTTGGCAAGCGTGATCGCCGGACTGGTTCCGACGGACACGCCTTTTCGGGATTTGGCCACCCCGCAGTGATCTCAGTGGTCTGCGTGTTGATCCTCAGCCAGGGTTTGCAGAACACCGGTGCGGTGGACTGGCTGGCGCGCAGCCTGCTGCGGCGCGATGCAGGGCGGCTGACCGGCATGCTGGCGCTGATGGGGCTGGGGGCCGCGCTGTCGGGGTTCATGAACAACTTCGGCGCGATGGCACTCCTGATGCCAGTCGCGGTGCAGTCTTCAGACCGGCTCGACCTGACCCCTGGGCAGATGCTGATGCCGCTGGCCTTCGGCACCATTCTGGGCGGAATGACGACGCTGATCGGCACGCCGCCCAACCTGATCGTTTCGGGGTTTCGGGCCGAAGCGGGGCTGGGGCATTTCGCGATCTTCGATTTTGGTCCGGTGGGGGCGGCAGTTGCGGGGGCCGGGGTCGCTTTCGTCGGGCTTGTCGGCTGGCGGCTGGTGCCGACGCGCACCGCCGCAGCCGGTGAGAGCTTCGACACCGGGGCCTATTTCACGGAACTGCGCGTGCCTGCGAAAAGCAAGGCCGTGGGTCTGACCCTGCGCGGCTTCGAGCGCGAGATCGAGACAAGCGATTCACAGATCGTCGGGCTTGTGCGCAAAGAGGTTCGGATCACCGCGCCGCATGGTGGGCGGCGCATTCGCGCCGGAGACATTTTGGTGATGGAGGCCGATGTCGATACGCTGGCCGAGGCTGTGTCGGTATTCGGCATCGAATTGGAGCAACAGAATGCATCGTCGGAGGAGGAAGAGGACAGCGCAGAAGAGACCACGGCCAAATCCGAAGACCCCGATGACACGGAAGACGCGGAGGAGGACAGCCCGACACGCGACGATGAGATCGTGCTGCGTGAACTGGCGGTGCTGCCCGGTTCGACCATTGTCGGGCGCTCCGTGAGGGCTATCCAACTGCGCACGCGTTACGGGCTCAATCTGCTGGCCGTGTCGCGCGCCGGGCGTGCGCCGCGCACCCGGTTGCGGACGCTCAAACTGAAATCTGGCGACCTGTTGCTGGTGCAGGGCGCGTCGGATGCGGTGTCGGGCTTTGTCAATGACACCGGCTGCGTGCCTCTGGGCGCACGCGACCTGCGCATTCCCGACAAGCGCATGGCGCTTGTTGCAGGCGCGATCATGCTAGGCGCGATCGGGATCGTCACCTTCGGGCTGCTGCCGGCAGCGGTGGCCTTCGCGCTCGGGGTGCTGGCCTCGATGGTGCTGCGCACGGTGCCGCTGCGGCAGGTCTATACCGCCATCGACTGGCCGGTGATCGTGTTGCTGGCGGCGCTGCTTCCGGTCGCGGGCGCGATGCAGAGCACGGGGGCCGCCGACCTGCTGGCGCGGTTTCTGGTCGAGACCATCGCGCAGGGCAATGCCGTCGCGGCGCTGGTCGTGGTGCTGGTCACCACGATGTTCCTGTCGGATGTGATGAACAACGCGGCCACGGCCGCTGTTCTGTGTCCCATCGCGCTCGGTATCTCGGGGACATTGGGCGTCAATCCCGACAGCTTCCTGATGGCCGTGGCGATCGGGGCCTCCTGCGCGTTCCTGACACCGATCGGGCATCAGAACAACACCCTGATCCTCGGCCCGGGCGGGTTCCGGTTTGGCGATTACTGGCGACTTGGCCTGCCGCTGGAAGGGCTGGTCCTGCTGGTCAGCGTTCCGGTGCTGCTGTTCGTCTGGCCGCTGTGATCCGCCCGACCTGTCCGGGGGTGCGGCTGATCGCGGTCGCGGTCCCTGGACAGGCGAAAAGGCCGGGCTCTGCAGAGCCCGGCCTGAATTCGATCCACAGTTGAAAAGACCTTAGCCTTCCCACTCCTGCATGCCTTCAAGTTCCTCGCTGCTGTAATTCGTCGTTGCACGCAGCGTGTCGGTCATCTCTTCGCCACCTTCATGCAGCGTGATCTCTTCGAAGGGAATCGCGACCGACTTTTCACCGATCCCGAGGAATCCGCCGACGCCGATAATCACCTGCGAGATTTCACCATTGTCGTTGACGACCAAGTCCGAGATTTCGCCGATGCTCTCATCACCGGTGCCATAGACCGAAAGCCCTTGCAGATCCTCTGCGGTCAGCGCACCGCGCTGATCGGCGGTCAGTTCACCGACCTGGCCGTCAGTCATCTCGGCATTGTCAGCCGCGCCCTGCGTGCCCTGCTCGGCGGCAGTGTTACCGGCATCCGAACCAGTGGCGCCGACCGTGTTGTCGGCGCCGTCCTGACCGGTCACTGCAGCATCGTCAGACGCGTTCTGAGTGGCCTGATCAGAGGCGTTGGTGCTGCCCTGTTCGCCGGTCGCGTTGCCGGTGTTTTCAGTGCTCGCGCGAGCGTCGGAATTTTCGTTGGGCTGCTGCTCGTCGGAACTGTCGCTCCAGAAGCTGTTGCCGCTGTCGCGCAGGCTCTGCTCGTCGACTTCGTTACGGTCCTCCAACGCACTGCGATCACCGGTGAACACGACGAAAAACTCCTGTTGTGCCTCGGCATCCGCTTCGGCATTCTCACCGTTTTCGGATGCGACGAACTTCAGCTCGTCCATGCTTGTGCTGACCTGCTTTTCGCCGATCCCGAGGAAGCCGCCCGCGTCAAGCGTGACGGAGTCGATCTTGCCGTCCTTGGTCAGGATGACATCACCGATTTCGCCCACCTGCTCCCAGTTGTCGGCGGGTTGGCTGGCGCTGTCCGGAATCTCTTGATCCGACGCCTCGGCATTGCGGATATAGACCGCCTGACCGATCATGTCGGAGGCGCGAACATTCATATTACCGACCTTGGCGCTCACGTCGGTTTTTGCAGCACTGTCGGTTTGGCCTTGGGACATTTCGGCAGATGTGCCGGTGTTCGCACCGCTCTCATTGGCCGAATGCGTCTCGGCCATCACGGGCGCGGCCGCGAGGGCCACGATGGCTGTGGTTGCGAGAAAACGTTTCATGATCTTGCTCCTTCAGGGTTGTATTCCGTCGACACCGGTGCGGCCCGGTGCTTCGGGACTACAACCCTCGCGAGACCCCAAAGGTTTCATCCGCCTCCGAAAATTTTCCGGATTTTCTGAGGGAACCAGACCAGTTCCAGGGGCGTTGACCATGGGCGCGCGACGCGGATACGCCCGGTTCTACAGGGCCCAAACCAGGACGCGTGAATGATCGGAACGCAAAAAAAGGAGACACCATGCTCGAAGTGACAGGAATTGGCGGGATCATTCTATTGATCCTCGACGTCTGGGCGATCGTGTCTGTCGTAGGATCGGCGGAGAGTACCGGCAAGAAGGTGCTCTGGGTGCTCTTGATCCTGCTGCTGCCGCTTCTGGGCTTCCTCATCTGGCTTGTCGCCGGGCCGCGCTCGGTATAGGCGCGCAGCGATGAGCGAAGCATCGGACGGCTCAAGAGACGCGACCCGGCCCAAGCAGTTGAATCGGCGCGCCTGGTGGCGCATCCTGCGCCGGGTGATCTATGCCTCCGACAGCCGCAATCTGGGTCTGATCTCCGCCGGTGTGGCGTTCTACATCATGCTGTCGATCTTTCCCGCCATAGCGGCGCTGATCGCGATCTGGGGAATCGCCGCCGATCCGCAGACCATCGCGAACCAGCTCGGAATGGCGCAACAGCTCCTGCCAGAGGCCGCCTATGGCATCGTCGAGAATCAGATCGAGGCGCTGATCCGCTCGACCGCCTCGACGCTGCAACTTACCAGCATCATCTCTCTCCTGCTGGCGGTATGGACCGCGCGCAATGGTGTTGCGGCCCTGGTGCGAGGGCTTAACGCCGTTTACCGCGAAGAGCATCGCCGCAATCCGGTCACGCGCTATCTCGTCGCCATCGGGCTCACGCTGTTGCTGATCGGCGTCGCGATCATCGCCTTCGCCGCGGTCATTCTGGTGCCCATCGTCCTGTCGCTGCTGGTGCTGCCCTTCGGTGTGGAGGCGCTGATCAGCGCGCTGAAATGGCTGATCCTGCTGGGGGTGGTGCTGTTCTCCATCGGGTTGCTCTATCGCCACGCCCCGAACCGGCGCGGCGCGCAGGTGCCCTGGATCACGCCGGGCGCGGTCATCGCGCTTGTCACCTGGGCGGCAGGATCGTTCGCGTTTTCGATCTACCTGCGCAATTTCGGATCGTTGAACGAGGTCTACGGCTCCATCGGGGCGGTGATCGCGTTGCTCTTGTGGTTCTATCTCAGCGCCTATGTCGTGCTTCTGGGCGCGCTGCTCAATGCCGAGATCGAGCTGGAGACGGCTTGCGACACCACTATCGGTGAGCCCCGGCCGGCAGGTCAACGCGATGCCTTCGTTGCCGATCATGTGGCGGACAGCGAGGGGAAACTGCATCCGGCGGAAATCATTGAGCCGCGAAACACGACGCCCTGAGGCCCGGAAACCCGCGCCACACGGGGAACTTTTTCCGCCCTGCGCAGTTGGCCTAATGAAGCCAGCGCCACATACGCTGGTTTGTCCAGGCTCATCCCTGTCCCCATTCCCGGTGAGCCTGGGCCACCCGCCGATACCATCGGGTGCCTGGCCCCCGTCCCCAGCAGGACGGGGGCTTTTTAAAAGCAGGATCGTCCGGGCCGCGTGAGAAAAGATTTCTGGACGTGCAGAAGGCAAGCAACACCTTGTAGCGAGAACATGGAAAAAGCATCGCACACCACGCCAGACGCCCATCCGAAGCCCGCCACCAGAGCGAGCGTCGACCGGTTCGATGTTCTGGTGACCGCCGAAGAGGCCTACCCGGCGTTCGAGCGGGCCTTCCTTGAAGCCAGAACCGAGATCATCGCCAGTTTCCGGGTGATTGACCTTGCCACCCGGCTACGCTCTCCCGAGGCGCAAGAGATCGGCACCACCTGGATTGACCTGCTGGTGCACACGCTGGATCGCGGCGTGGCGGTGCGCCTGGTGACCTCTGACTTCGATCCGGTGGCCGCGCCGGAACTGCATCAGGTGGCCTGGCGCACGCTGCGCCAGATCGCGGCAGTGCGTGAACTGACGCGCAATCCGTCGCTGATCAACTTCACGCTGGCACTGCACGATGCGCGCACCGGCACCCTGCCGCGACTGGTTCTCTATCCGATCGTTCGCCACAAGATGAACCAGTTGGCCCGGACATGGACCGAGATGAGCGAGGCGGAGCGCCAACGCTTCCGGATCGAAACGCCCCGGTTGCAGAAAATCTGTTACGAGGACAGCAACGGGCGGCTTTGCTTTCCACTGCGCCCGGTCGATCTCTATCCGGCGACGCATCATCAGAAAATGGCCGTCTTCGACCGTGAGACGCTCTATATCGGCGGGCTCGACCTGAATGAGCGGCGCTATGACACCAAGCGCCACCGCCGCGCCGCCGAACGCACATGGCATGACATCCAGGCAATGGCCACGGGCCCCGTTGCGCAGGCCGCGCAGGCGCATCTGGAGAGCTTTCTCGACAGCGTCGCGGGGCGGTCGGCGCCCCCCCCCGCCGCGCCCGGCTTTCTGCGCACGTTGTCGCGCCGTCGGCGCGGCATGCCGCTGCGTCTCGCCCCCAAAACGATGCTGCGCGAGATCGAGACCCGCCATCTCGAAGCGATCAACCGGTCACGTCATCTGATCTATCTGGAAACGCAATTCCTGCGGCATCTGCCGCTGGCGCGCGCGCTGGAGCGGCGGGCCCGCGCCTGTCCTGGCCTGCGGCTGATCGTGGTTCTGCCCGCCGCACCAGAGGATGCCGCCTTTGACAGCAATCAGGGCCTCGACCTGCGCTATGGCGAATATCAGCAGGTGCGCTGCCTGACCCGGCTGCAACGGGCGTTCGGCTCGGACCGGTTTCTTGTGGTCTCCCCGGTGCAGCCCCGCAAGACCGACAGCGACGGGCGCGACGCGCTGGAAGACGCACCGCTGATCTACGTGCATTCCAAGGTATCGATCTTCGACGATTTCGGGGCGATCCTGTCCTCTGCCAATCTCAACGGGCGCAGCATGCGGTGGGACACCGAAGCCGGACTCTACCTCGACCAGCCAGAGCATGTGCAAGAGTTGCGCCGTCGCGTCATGGGGCACTGGCTGCCGCCACATTCGAGCGCAGCCTGTCTCGATCCGCAAACCGCGTTCGACCACTGGCGGCAGCTTGTGGAAAGCAACAGTGCGCTGCCGCCCTGCCAGCGGCAGGGCTTTCTGGTGCGCTACGATTCGGACGCGGCGCGCGACATCGCCACACCGGTCCCCGGCATGCCGGAAGAGGTCGTCTGACCGCTCAACCGGTATCTTCGGCAGTGCCCTGCGACATCGCCGTGTCGGCCCCGATCTCGTTGTCGATCTCGAAAATGTCGAGCATCACCAGCACCATCACCAGAACCGGGATCGCGACGATCCCGCCGATCGGCCCCCAGATCCAGAGCCAGGTCACCAACGACACGAACACCAGAAGCGGGTTGACCGAGATATGCTTGCCCACCATGGCAGGCGTCACGAACTGCGCCTCGATCATGTTGATCATCAGGAAAATCGCCGCCGGTGCCACGACCATGATCCCGTCAAAGACGATCAGCCCCGCAAGCAAGAGCCCGGCCACCACAACCATCGGTCCGGCATAAAGGATGAAATTCAGCAGCGCGGCCGCGATCCCCCAGATGATCGCCGCTGGCATGCCAATAAGCGCGAGCGCCGTGCCGAGGGCTATGCCGAGGCCGGTATTGATGATGGTAATCGTCAGGAAATAGCGCGCCACCAATCGCTCGGCAGTGGCAAAGCGGGACTGAATGATCTCGGTATCCCGAGAGGTGCCGATCCAGCGTGACAGCCACTGGTAGATGCCCTTGCGCGTAAGCAGGAAGAAGAACAGCGTCCCGCCAAAGATCAGCACCTGCGCCAGAACCAGCGGGGCCAGCAACAGCGTGCTGGTCAGGGTCGGCATCGACTCGCCTGCGCCCTTGTTGCCGCCAATGCCGGAGGATTGGGTGCCGAGCGCCTCCTCGACCTCGCGGTTGACCGCGTCAAGACCCCGGATGAGACCGCGAAACTCTCCGATGATGGCGCGCAACTCCCATTGGATGACTGGCAGATGCTCGACCATCCGCCAGATCAGCGGTTCCACTAGAATCCCGATCACCGCGATCACCGACACGCCTAGGATGAGCATGATCGCCGACGCAAGCCCGGCAGGCAGCCCCCACCGCTCGAAGACATCCGTCATCGGCGCGAGAATCACGCCTGTCACGACCCCAAGAACCATGGGTGCAAAAATGTCAGCCCCAAGCTTGAGGGTCCCGAACCCGAGCGTCACAGCGATCACGATGACGGCCACCCGCACGATCGGATCACCAGTGGAATGAGGACTGAGCATGCGAGACCAACGCGCGCCGCGCGCAGCTTGTTCCCGCAGATTCGCGCGGAACAAACCACCGGACGACCGCGTTCCCCGCACAGACCGCAGCAACAGAAAGGAAAGTGCCATGAACTGGGAACAAGTCCAAGGCAAATGGAACCAACTGAAGGGCAATGCCCGCGTCGAATGGGCAAGATTGAGCGACGAGGACCTGGAGCGGGTCAAGGGCGAGCGTGAAAAGCTTGTCGGCCTCATCCAGGAGAAATACGGGCGCAGCAAGGAAGAGGCCGAAGAAGAAATCGACGACTGGTCCAGGAGGGTGTCCTGATGCGCGATCAAAGCGCGCTCAAAGAGGATCTCTGGACGCGGCTGGACGACCAGACCGCCGGCATGATGGGTATCGAAGGGGCAGGGCTCCATATGCGTCCGATGACGCCCCATGCCGACGCGGCGCGCAATTCGATCTGGTTCCTCTGCGCCGCTGACAACCAGTTGGCGCAGACCGGGGCCGAGACAGGCCGTGCGCAGTTCACCTTCCAGACTCCGGACGAGCGCTTTTACGCCTGGATTAGCGGCCCCGTCGCGGTCAGCCGCGATCGCGACAAGCTCAACGAGTTGTGGAGTGTCTTTGCCTCGGCGTTTTTCGAGGGCGGGCCAGAGGAATCGGACGCGGTGCTTCTGGAACTGACGCCGCAAGAGGCTGAGATCTGGACTGTCGAGGCGAGCGGCATGCAATTCGCCGCCGAAATCGCACGCTCCGCCTTTGGCCCCAAGGCACGGCCCGACCTGGGCACCCATGAGGTGGTCGGCTTGCCCTGACAGGCAAGGCCGGGCTGGCACGCGACCAGGAGGGAACCATTCGTCCGGCCGGGCGTTTGGCTCTCATGGTATCGTTGTTCCGCCTGCTGATCCTTTGCGCCACGGCCCTCTTCTGCACGGCTGCCGTGGCGCAGGACGAATCCGACGCCTGGTATTCCGCCGAGGTACTGAACGAAGGCCTCGGCCCGGTGCCTGACGATCTCGATCGCTCGACGCCGCGCGCGGCGATGCGCGCCTTTATCGCAAACGCAGGTGCCAACCGTTTTACGGTCGCGGCGCATGTTCTCAATCTTTCGGGCATTGACCCCGAGCGTCAGCCCGACCGGGCAGCACGCGTCGCACAGCACCTCTATCAGGTGATCGACCGCCGTGTCTGGGTCGACTGGTCCGACCTGCCCGCGCGTCCCGATGCCAAGGTTGAGCCATCCGCTGGCGAGGGCAACGCCCCCGGCGAGGTGCGCCGCGATCTGGGGATCAAGCTCTTCGAGTTGAACGGCCGCGCCTACGAAATCCGCATTGCGCGTTACAAGTCGGGCGAGGACACCGAGCCGGTCTGGCTCTTCACGCCGCAGACCGTCGAGGATGTCGCAGCCCTGCACGACGCCTACGGGCCGCGCGCCTTCGAGCAATACATCCCCGACCCGATGAAGGAACAGCTGGGTGGGCTGCGGATCTGGGAATGGATCGGCCTGCCGATCATGCTCGGCCTGCTCATCGGCATCGGCTGGTCGGTCAACGCGATCATCACCGCGCTCTCGCGCAAGGCGCCTTACCGGTTCTTGCAACATGCGTTCGCGCGCGCAGGCTTTCCGCTCGCGCTGTTCGCGGTGGCTGTGCTGGCGCAGGGCGTGCTCAGCCTCGCGGTCTCGTTCTCCGGCCCGGTCACAAGCGTGGTGCAACCCTTGCTCGTCATCATGATGGCCTGGGGCGTGGGGGTGGCGGCGTTGCGCATTGTCGATGCAATCCTTGATCGCGTCACGCTGCGCTATGTGGGCGATATCGACGACACACGCAGTCTCGACCAGCGCGAGCTTTATACCTCGATCTACGCGCTGCGACGAATCATCGTGCTCTTGATGGTGGGTTTTGCAGCCGCTTACGTCCTGTCCCAGCTCAACCTCTTTGAATCCATCGGGATGACCCTGCTGGCCTCGGCAGGTGTGCTGACGGTGCTTCTGGGCATCGCCGGGCAGGCGGTGCTGGGCAATATTCTGGCCTCGCTCCAGATTGCGCTGGCCAAGCCGGTGCGGATTGGCGACAGCGTACTCTTCGAGGGCGATTGGGCCTATGTCGAGAGCATCTTCTACACCTTCATGCGGCTGCGCACATGGGACGAGCGGCGGATCATCGTGCCGGTGCGCTATTTCGTCTCCAAGCCGTTCGAGAACTGGTCGGTCAAGGATGCGCGGATCATGCATACCGTCCGCCTCCGGCTCGATCACAGTGCCGATAGCGACGTGTTGCGTGACCGGTTCCAGGAACTGGCCCGAGAAGACGAGGGCGTCATCGAGCATGATCAGATCTCCTGCTATGTCACCGGTCACACCGTGCAAGGCATGGAATTGTCGTTCTACGCGATGTCGCCCGATCCCTCGACCGGCTGGGTGACCCAAATGCGGCTGCGCGAGGGGCTGTTGCGCTTCATCCGCGAGCGCCACCCTGAATGGTGGCCGCAAGAGCGTATCGCAGGCGGCACGGCCGACGTGGCGGCAGGGGACCAGGCGGTCAGATCAACGGACGCGTGATCACGTCGCGCGTGCCTTCAACACCGGCAACCTCGTACAAGCGCTCATAGTCGAGAATCCGCAGCGTTCCGTTCCGCCACACCACCACGCGATCCTCCCGCAATTGCTTGAGCGTCTTGTTGGTATGAACGAGCGACAGGCCAAGCGCGTCGGCAAGATCCTGTTGCCGGTAGGGCAGAGGCATGGTCCCGCCCTCTGCAAGGCCGAGCGCCACGCCCCGGTCATGCAGCCGCACCAAGGCGCGCGCGACCCGCTCGATCCCGCTCATATGCCCGAGCAGCGCCAGGCTCTCGCCGAGAAAATGCTCCTCGACGGCGGCGATCCATGTCAGATCATAGGCCCGCGCCGGTTGATCCCGAAACAGGGACCAGAGCGATTTGCGCTCGAAAACACAGAGTGTCATCGCCGTCGTGGCTTCGACCGAATGCTGCATTTCCTTCATCACGCCGGCCTGCAATCCGACAAAATCGCCGGGCAGGACGATGTTCAGAACCTGCCGGGCGCCGGATGCCATGGTCTTGTAGCGCAGGCCCATCCCCTCCAGCACGGTATAGAGCTGGGGGCTGTTCGAGCCCTCCAGCATCAGCGTCGTTCCCGGTTCGACGGCCAACTCTCCGCTCTTGAAATTCTCCATGAAATCCACTTCGTTGTCGCTCATCGAGTCGAAGAGCGGCAACTTGCGCAGCGGGCAGTTTCGGCAAGATGTCGCCATCGAGAATTTTCCTCTTCCAGTATGTCACAGTTAAATGCGGAGTGGCGATCTATGTGTCACACTCCGCACATGACAGATATTGACCTGATGAACAAAGCAATGCCCGAATCCCCCAATCCCGCAGTACCCGTTTTTCTTGTGATGGAGCGTGATGCTCTGATTGCTGAGGATATTATCGGCTCGCTCGCCGATATGGGCCCGTGCCGCACCATCCATGTAAGCGATGCGACCGAAATCACACCGCTCCTGAGCGCAGAGCAGCGCATCTCCGCCGCGTTTCTGGAAATGCGCCTGGAGCAGGTGACGGCACTCGGCCTTGACCGGCGTCTGGCCGAGCATGGGGCGCATGTCATCCTCACCATCGGCGAGGATGATGCGGATCACGCGCAGGCTCTTGGCTGGGGCATGCTTGTGCGCCCCTTCACCGACGAGATGCTCCGCGAGGCGCTGATGGGCATGATCGGGCGGTGGCGCTAGCCACGCCGCTCGCGCATCGCCCGTCCGGCCTGCATGCCCATTGCGAATCCCTCGGCAAGCTGCACCAGCGGATCCTTGGCTGGTTCTGGCGGCGGCGTCTGCTCGCGCGACCGCGTCTGCTCGCGCGGCGCGGCTGTGCCGCCCCCCTGCGCGCCAAGCACCATCAGGCATAGTCCAAGAATGAAGTAAAACGCGCCGATGACCATATGGGCCATCAGCACGCCTCCATGCAACGCCAGCACGATCCAAAGCGCCATGGTCAGAAACCCAAGCCCCACCAAGCCAAAGATCACGCCCATGACGCTGAAGGCGGTGGCGCGCGCCGCATTGCGCAGACGCGCGCCCATGGTCGAAAGTAAACCAGCCATTGGTCACTTCCGCCCGGTCATGAACCCAACCAGAAAGCCCAGACCAACGGCCAGTCCGACCGCCGCCGCAGGCTGATTGCGCACCTGATCGGCGGCCTGTTGTCCCATCTCCTCGGCCCGGTACTGCGCGTTGTGCAGGTACCGCTCGCCCGCATCGCGCAGGTCGGCTGCGCTCTGGCGCGCCTGATCGGCGGCCGCGTCGCGTGACGACCTGCCAAGACCCGACAGCGTCTGCGAGATATCGGCAATGTCCTGCTTGAGCGTCGCAATCTGCTCCGAGAGATGTTCGATATCCTTTTGCGGCGATGCGTCGGTGGTTCTCGATTGTGCCATTCTGCGGCCCTCCGTTTCGTGTTGCGTTACTTCGCCAACGCGCTCGCGACGGGGATGTTCCCGAAAACCATTGGGAATCCGGGCTGCGGGCTCATCCCGGGGACTCCTCGGAACCATTTGCCTCGCTCGCGGGTTGTCAAGGCAACGACACAGCAACAATGGAGACATTCATGCTTTACTGGGCACTCATCTTTCTGGTCGTCGCAATTATCGCCGGCCTTTTCGGCTTTGGCGGGATCGCCTCGGCCTCGGCGGGCATCGCTCAAATCCTCTTCGTGATCTTCCTCGTGCTCTTCGTCGTAGCGATGGTCGTCCGCGCTCTCAAGGGACGGTCGCCCTGATCCGGATCGGTTCATGGACCAAACCCATAAAAAAGGCCCCGCACCTCGCTGGTGTGGGGCCTTCTAGACTCTCGTGCGCAGGCAATCAGCCCTGCAACGTCTCGGTGCTGGTAAAGAACATTGCCTGGCTTACCGCCGACAGCACCTGTTCTTCGGAATAGGGCTTGGTGATCAGAAACGCCGGTTCGGGCCGCTCGCCGGTCAGCAGACGTTCGGGGAAGGCGGTGATGAACACCACCGGCACCTCGCCGATTTCTTCGAGAATATGGTTCACCGCGTCGATGCCCGAGGATCTGTCGGCCAACTGGATATCTGCAAGGATCATGTCCGGCGGGTCGCGCCGTGCGAGCGTCACCGCCTCGTCGCGGGTGCGCGCATTGCCGGTCACCTCGTGGCCCATGCTCTCGACAATGGCGGTGATGTCCATGGCGATGATCGCCTCATCCTCGATCACCATGATCCGCCCGCGAATGTCGCCTGACATTTCGCGATGCGCGATGGCAAGAAACTCGCGCGCCTCGTCGGGGCTGACGTCAAGAATGCTGGCGATACCGCTCGTCTGGAACCCCTCGATGCTGTGCAGCAACAGCGCCTCGCGTGTGTTGGGCGTCAGACGCGAGAGCCGCCGTTGCGCCCGGGCTTCGGCATCAAGCGCCTCGCCAGTCTCTTCCACCGGGGCGCCGGACGAGACCCAGATCTGGTGAAAGGCCCGAAACAGCGCCACCTTGTGCGACAGGCCCGTCTCGAACAGGCTCTTGTCGGCCAGAAGCGCCTCAAGCGTGGCCACCGCATAGTGATCGCCGGTCTTTTGATTGCCGGTCAGCGCCCGCGCATAGCGGCGCAGATAGGGAAGCTCTTCCGCGATCTGCTGTGCGAGGTAAGGCTGGCTCTGGGTTTGCGTCATGGCATCCTCAAAAAAAGTTGTCGTTGATGGAACCAAACGCGTTCTGGCGTGTTAGGTTCCCCTGCGGGCAAAAAAACTGCCCGCTCGAGCATGACAGAAAAAGCAGCACGATGACAAACAAACGCAGGACCTCAAGATTGCAACAACAGATCGATGACAATCTCCGGCGCGTCTATTCGGACACGGTGAAAGAGCCGTTGCCCGACCGTTTCTCGCAACTGCTCGACCAATTGCGCGCGCAGGAGAGTGATGAACCCCAAGAGCATTCCGGGCAATCCCCAAAGGATGAGTCGTGACCTCCAGTTCCGATCCCAGAAACGAGCTGGTCGAGCATTTGCCAGCCATGCGCGCCTTCGCGATGAGCCTGACGCACAATCCCGCGACGGCGGATGATCTCGTGCAGGATGCAGTGGTCAAGGCATGGGGCAATTTCGACAAGTTCCAGACCGGCACCAACCTGCGCGCCTGGCTTTTCACGATCCTGCGCAATACCTATTATTCGCTCTATCGCAAGCGCCGCCGCGAGATCGAGGACCCGGACGGCACCTTGGCCGGGCAGATGTCGGAAAAACCCGCCCATGACGGACACCTCGCGATGACCGATTTCCGCGCGGCCTTTGCCAAGCTCACTGACGAGCAGCGCGAGGTGCTGGTGCTGGTCGGCGCCGAGGGCTTTTCCTACGAGGATGCCGCCGAGATGTGCGGCTGTGCCGTGGGCACGATCAAGAGCCGCACCAACCGCGCCCGCAAGCGTCTCGCCGAGTTGATGCATCTCGACGACGAGGACGAGCTTGAAATGACCGACCGGGCGACGCTGGCCGTCGTGCAAGGAAAGCCCGCAGCATGAGCGCGCGCCCGGCGCTGCCCCGCCGCGCGCTCAAACCCCGCCTCGCCACACAGCTGATCCTCGTTCTGAGCCTCGCCATCCTGCCGCTCGGGCTGATTTCCCTCTACCAGACCACCAACGTCCTGCAGGAGCGTCAGTCGCTCTCGGAGGCCGCCCTCCTGCAACGCACGCAGCAAGCGGTCGACGAAAGCCGCGAGGTCATCCGCTCGGCGATCAGTTCCGCCGAGACGCTGGCGGTTCAGATCTCGGCGCTGCAATCCTCTGGCGATACCTGTGGCGCGGTCATGTCCGAGGTCGTGGAACGATCCGACAATTTTGCCTTCGCCGGCTACCGCGACAACGTGCGCGGCCTGATCTGCGCCTCGAAGGACGTCAGCGCCAACACCGAAAGCCCTCTCGACGCCCTTCCGGAAATCGACCAACAGAGCGAGTCGGTGCTGCTGCGCCCGCTCGAATTCCTCGGCGGAATCGCCACGTTCAGCGTCACCGTGCCGGTCATCGACGACGGCCGTTTTGTCGGCACGGTCTGGGTGGCCGTGCCGGTCACCGCGCTCAACGGAGCGCTGTCGCAGGCAGGCGAAACCGTCAATCTGGTCCTCTTCAAGGCCAATGGCGATATCATCGCGACCGAGGATTTCACCGAGAATCGGCGCTCTGTTCTGCCCGCCGACCGGAGCCTTCAGGATCTTGCCGCCTCCGGGCGTCAGACCTTTCGCGGCGAGAGCCGAGAGGGCGAAACCCGCGATTTCGCCGTCTCGTCCATCGTCTCGGGTCAGGTCTTTGTCCTCGGCAGCTGGATGCCGCAGGGGCGTGGCATCCAGATGCCGATCTTGGAACAGGCACTGGCGCTCTATTTCCCCTTTGCGATGTGGGCGATCACCATCGCCGTGGCCTATGTCGGCGTGCACCGTCTGGTGATCCGCCACGTCCGGCGCCTGCGCTCGTGGATGCGGCTCTATGCCAGCGGCGGGTATGACGATCTTGGCGACGCGCGGCTCGATGATGCGCCAGAGGAACTCGAGGTCATGGCCGATGCGTTCCGCGCGATGACGCGGCGCCTGTCGGAACAGGACCGCCGCCGCGAAGAGGATCTGCAGGAAAAGACCGTATTGCTGCGCGAGGTGCATCACCGGGTCAAGAACAACCTGCAACTGATTTCCAGCATGATGAACATGCAGATCCGCGCAACCGACAGCGCCGAGGCGCAGCGTCTGTTGCGCCGGGTGCAGGACCGGGTGATGGCGCTCTCGGCGATTCACCGTTACCTCTATCTCGCGCGCAAACTGTCGCTCCTGCGGGCCGACAAGCTGCTCGAGGATATCATCCAGCAACTTGTCATCGTCGGCACACTCTCCGAAAGCGGACAACGGATCAACGTGACGACTGAACTCGACCCGGTCGAGATCAACCCTGATCAATCGGTGCCGCTGTCGCTGCTGGCGACCGAGGCGGCAATGAACGCGGTCAAGTATTGCGGCGTCAGCGCGGATGGCGAAGCGTGGATCAACATCGCCCTGAAGGCGCAGGACGATGGCATGCTGTGTCTGAGCATCGTCAATTCACGCGCAACCGAAGGTAGCGACACCTTGAGTGAAGAGATCGGCAGCACCGGGCTTGGCTCCCGCCTGATCAAATCCTTTGCCACCCAACTCAACGGCACGCTGGAAACCCATGACCTGCCCGACCGTTTCGAACTGCATGCCGTGTTTCCGATTGCCTGGCACGAAGACCGCGACGAGGACATCTGAGCATCTGAAAAACAGGGCGTTCCCCGGGAACCATCCGGGCCTGTGCGGCGTTTATTCCCCAGCAATGACAGTGGAGGTCACCATGATACGCGCACGCATTTCGCTTCTCTCGCTCATCGCCTTCGCGGCCGTCAGCGCCTGCGAGACGATAGAAGGGGCCGGGCAAGATATCCAGAGCACCGGCGATGCGATTTCCGATACCGCCAGAGATGCCGATGATTAAAAGTCATGACCGGCCCGCAGGCACACCCTGCGGGCCGTTTTTCTGTTACGCAACAAGGGGATCCGTCAATGCCAGCCCGATCCGAAGCCCAACAGAAAGCCGCCGGAGCCGCCCTCGCGGCCAAGCGCGGAGAGACCCGCGTTTCGGATCTGCAAGGCGCCTCGAAAGAGATGTACGAGACGATGACCGAGGCGGAGCTTGAGGATCTCGCCTCAACGTCGCATGACGATCTGCCCGAGCGCAAGGAAACCTGAGCGCGGCTCAGAGCAGCGCGACAAGTCCGCCCGTCACCCCGGTCGCGAGCATCAGGCCGATCAACACCAGTAACCCGTCCCCCATGAACATGCCCGTTGCCATGATGGCGATAATGGCACCCAGGATGGACGAGGTGAACGGGATCAATTCCAGCAGCGGCATCACCATCCCGAATATCAGGCAAATCGCCTGCGGCAACCGCGCCAGCGGCGGCGTCACAAGCCCATGCAGGCGCCGTCTGGTGAATGCGTCGAGCCATCGCGCGGGCCGGGTGAACCACCGCATCGCCCCGCGTGCGCGCTCGGTGCTTATGGTTGCGCGGCGCAGCCATCCTGGCAGCCAAAGTCGGGGGCGTTCAAGGATCTGTTGCAGCGACACAGTCGCGATCAGCACCCCGCAGGCGCTTGAAAGTCCGGGCACCCCGCTCAGAGGAGAGACCAGCGCCAGCGATGGCACGATCAGGAGCGGCGTGTAGCTTGCCACTCCGAGCGCGTCGATCACCTCGCCGACACTTGACACCTCGCCAACAAGCGCGTTGCGCGCCTGTTTGACCACATCACTTGCGGTGCGCGGTTCGGCAAGGGAACGCACATCATTCTCCAGTCCAGTCGTGAACGCCTGACAACGCAACGCAGCACGCGCCAGCGGGTTCCCTGCCGTTCAGACCGGCGGGCGATCACAGGCCCTGTGCAACGCCGTTCATCAGGACATGGGTGCAAGTTGCCGCCTCGGCAGTTCGTCCGGCTCAGAACGGGTCATCCGCGACCAGCCGCATGCCCAGATGCGCAGGCGGCGTGCCGACGGCGCAGCCGCCGCGCGCCGGATCACGCTCCAGATAGGACATCGCCGCGACATGTTCCCCGCCGACGAAGAACGCCGGACAGCGCGACGGGTCCATGCCCTCGCTGACCCCTACGTAACACGACTGCGTCCATTCCCAGACACTGCCGTCAAGATCCGCGATGCCCTCGGGCGAGACCGTGAAACTGCCCTGGGGTTTGAGCGCCCTTGGGGCGTTGCCCTCAGTCAGATAGCTCGAGGCCCATGTCATCGACGGATCCGAGAAGATCGGGTCCGGCTGGTCCGGCAGCACCGAGGCGGCCATGGCATGCCATTCCACGGCCGTGGGCAGGCGAAACGCATGCCCTGTGGCGTCATTGATCCAGGTTATGTATTCCTGCACGTCGATATAACTCAGCCCGGTCGCGGGCGTGGTTGCGGGATCCTGATCGGCGCGGGCGCGGACGCTCAGCGCGCAGGCGTCCTGCGCGACGCAGCGCGCCCATTCCGCGATCGTGACCTCATGGCGTTGCACATAAAGCGCGCGACCGTCGGCCAGCAGGACCGGGCGATCGGCCATGTGGGGTAGAAAGATCGGATCGGGGGCGCGCTGCAACAGCGCGCCCCCGACGATGACCGCCGCAATAAGACCCAGAGCCGCAAGGCGAAGGGAGGGTCCGAACGGGTAGGCGTGAGTGGTGGCAGCGGCGGTCGTCATGACATGCGTTCCTGTTACGCAGCGAAGGGTCGGGGCGGCACAACCTGTTCCATCAGTTGATTGTCCCACTCGCCCTCGACCACGAAATGCGCCGTCGCGCCCAGTATCGCGCCTTCGATCAGGTTGTGGTTGACATAGGCGTAGACGCCCGGCTGCTCGAAGGTGTACATCGCCGCCACGGCGCTGCCGCCGCGCACGAACCATGTCTCCATGCCGGTCATTGGCGCGTCGGAGAAGGACGTCTCCCAGACGAAATTGCCATGGCCGCCGATCAGGTGCGGGCGCGAGTCGCGGTTCGCCTGATTGTGGATCATCAGGACGGTCTCGCCGACCTTGGCGCGCAGGGCATTCTCACCAGTCAGGGCACCGACCGCGCCGTTGAACACCGAATGCGTCGGGATCAGGCCGCGCATCGCAACCAGGCTGTCGGCATAATCGTCACCGGCGGCGGCATAGCTCTTGTAGTCGCCGTTGTCGTCCATCGGCAGGTAGTAGTCCTGTTCGCCGACATAGGCGATGCTGTCATATTTCAGCGGGTTGCCCGCCCCGTCCTTCAGCCCGTCGCGCGGCAGCACCATGACCGCACCGTTCATGCCGTGGCAGACGTGATAGGGGATCATCGCCCCGCCCGGCGCGCAGTGATAGGTAAAGCAGCCCGGCTTGGTCGCCTTCCAGCGCAGCACACATTCCTCGCCGGGATAGACATGGGTCAGGCCACCGCCGCCCAAGGCACCCGTGGAGGCGTGAAAGTCGATATTGTGCTCCATCATGCTGTCGGTAGGGTTGCGCAGGGTCAGTTCCACCATGTCGCCCTCGTGGCAGATGATCAGCGGGCCGGGGACGGAGCCGTTATAGGTCAGCGCCCAGACCGAGGCCCCGGTGTCCTCGTCCACCACCATCAGCCGTTCAGTTGTTTCCATGGTGATCTCGATGATCTTGGGGCCGCCGGTTGCCACCTGCTCATGCGCGGGCGCAAAAGGCGGTGCGACAAGCTCCTGTCTCACGCGGGTATAACCCGAGAGATCGGCCGGTTTCGCCGTGGTTTCGGCAACCTGCTTGGCGGCGGCCTTGTGCAGATGCGCGGATGTCGCATTGGCCTTGGTCAGCCGGGGCGGGCGCGAGGCCGCCATCGCACCTGCGCCGGCCATCGCTGCGGCCCCCGCGAGCATGGAGCCGCGCAGCACATTACGACGACTGGTTGAAACAAGTCCGGGGTTGATGAGTTTTGTCATGATGTCCTCCATGACGGTGGGGGTGGCGGGCCTCATGCCCGCGCACCGGGAAAGGGATCAGAGATTGCCGAGTTGCGCCTCGAAGCGGTCCTTGGCCTTGGGCGGCACGCGGCCTTCGAAGAAGCTCTCGGGCACCTCCGTCTCGCCCACGGCGATGGTCATCACCATGCCCATGGCGTAATGCGGCTTGCAGATGACGCCGTAGACGCCTTCGACATCGAGCGTGACCTCGTATTCCTCGTTGATCTTGCCGGAAAACGCCTCGGCGCCCTCGGGCAGCATGCCCTTGTTGATCTCGGCATTGTGGCCCTTGTCGGTGGCCAGAAAGCGGATGGTGTCGCCGGGGGCGGCCTGAACAAAGGCCGGCTCGAACACCATGCGCTCGCCATCGGCGCCCTTGTTCAGCATCTTGACCTCGAAGGTTTCGGCAAAGGCCGCGGAGCCCATCAGGGCGGCGAGAACGAGGCCGGTTGTCAGCGTGCGGATCATGTCGTTATTCCTTTCATGTCGCGTTATTGCTTGATCCCAAGACTAGCGGTTTCCGCAGGCGCCATATTGCTCTGGCGCAAACTTCCGAAAGATTGATGCCGCAGAAGCGAATAATCCGCTTATGGCGTTGCCTGCGGTTCTGTGCGATGACGCACGCCATGACCGAACCCGCCCGCAAGACATTGCCGCGGCTTGATGAAAGCCTGCTGACGCATCTGCCGCCCTTCTCCCGGCTGGAGAAGCGCCAGATCCGCACGGTCCTCGATCAGGCGAGTTCGCGGCGCTATGAGGCCGGGGTGGCGGTGTTCAACGAGGGCGACCCGGCCGAGCGGTTCTACATGCTGCTAGATGGCTATGTGCGGGTGGTGCGCATCACGCCCACCGGCGAGCAGGTGACGGCGCTGCATATCCCGGCGGGGCAGCTTCTGGGCATTGCCAAGGCGATCGGGCGCGAGACCTATCCGGCGACGGCGATGACGGCGACCGAATCGATCGTGCTCAGTTGGCCCACCAGCCTGTGGGATACCTTCGTGGCCGAGTATGACGGCTTTGGCACCGAGACCTACAAGACCCTCGGCCACCGGGTGGGCGAGATGAACACCCGCATCGTCGAACTGGCGACCCAGCAGGTCGAGCAACGCGTGGCCAACGCGATCCTGCGCCTGATCAACCAGACCGGGCGCAAGGTCGAGGGCGGCATCGAGATCGACTTCCCGATCACCCGGCAGGATCTGTCGGAACTGACCGCCACCACCCTGCACACCGTCAGCCGCCTGCTGAGCGGCTGGGAAAAGCGGGGGCTGGTCGAAAGCAAACGCAAGCGCATCACGGTCCGCGACCCGCACGCGCTGGTGGTGCTGAGCCAGGGGTGAGGTGGGTTGGTGTTGGGGGTGTCGTTGACGCGGCATTGGTGGACGGTCGGTTTTGGGGATATTTTGCTGAAAAACTCATGCTTGATCGAAGCGTAAGTTGCTGGTTCACTTCTTCTGGCCAGCGGGAGAATTGAGCAATGTTAGGACCGAAGCAGGAAGCACAGGCGGCGCTGTTCTACGACTTCGAGGACATGGTGAACCGCGCCACGGCCCTCGTCGAAAGCGGGCGCTATCAGAGCCCGTTCCGGCATATCCTCGTCGACGAGTTCCAGGACATTTCCACCGGTCGGGCTAAGCTGATCCAGGCTCTCAAGCGCCAGCATTCCGATGCCAGAGTGTTTGCCGTCGGCGACGACTGGCAGTCGATCTACCGCTTCGCCGGGTCGGACATTCATATCATGCGCAACTTCGGCGCGGAATTCGGCGGCACCTATGCAGGGGCCACCGGCGTTCATCGGACCGTCGATCTTGGTCGGACCTTCCGATCCGTCGACAAGATCGCTTTGGCCGCCCGTCGCTTTGTTCTGCGCAACCCGGCACAGATCACCAAGACGGTGATACCGGCAGGCGAGACGGACGAGCCTTCGATCAGGATCGCCTGGACGCGCCGCGACACCGGGGAGACGACCCTGAACGACGCCGTGGCTGCTCTTGCCGCCACAGAAGGTAAGGGTGGCGGGAAACCGTCAATCTTGATCCTCGGGCGATATCGGTTCCTGAGGCCCGATGTCGGGCGGCTTCAGCGCCAGATCCCCGGGGCGACGATCACCTTCAAGACCATCCATGCATCAAAGGGTCTTGAGGCCGATCACGTTATCATCCTCGGTGCCGACAACGCTAAGATGGGCTTCCCGTCCATGATCGTCGACGACCCTCTGCTCAGCCTGGTATCGCCTGAGGCCGAGCCATATCCGAATGCCGAAGAACGGCGCGTGATGTACGTTGCCATGACCCGTGCCCGGCGGACCGTGACCATCCTTGCATCCGAAGCACGCCCCTCCGTCTTCGTCAAAGAGCTGATGAAAGAGCCCGAATTCGGCGTGGTCGTGCCCCTGGAGGCTCAGAAGCACACTCACACGTGTCCGGGTTGCGGCGGGCGTCTGCTTCACATGGCTGGAAAGGACGGTCGCGACTGGTATCGCTGCGAGCATGTGAAGCTGTGCGGGAGTCGCATGCCGGCTTGTCCGGCCTGCGGTGTCGGCCTCCCGGTCCGTTCCGAAACCAGTGGGGAAATGAATTGTGGAGATTGCGGCAAGACCCAGCAGGCTTGCCCCAGTTGTGATGCAGGATGGCTTGTCGAACGGCGCGGCCGCTACGGCGCATTTCTCGGCTGTGTCCGCTTCCCAGACTGTGATGGCAAAGCCAAGCTGCAGAAAAGCGCATGATATGATTAAAGCGCGCGACCCAGCCGCCATTGGTACGACCTGCGATGAACGCCCGCGGACAGCACATTCCTTGGATTTATAGTCGCCACGGCGAACGGCAGGATCCCGCCCTCTCTGCCGATGGTCGTGGCGGGCGCGGCAAAACTGAGTCATCTCGGGGAACAGGCAAAAATGTCCGCCAAGCCGACCTTTCGTGCAAACGGCTCTCGAATATATCTTCGGGATGTGTGTTTTGCCGTTTCGTCATGCCCGCAATCCGTTCGGCCGCGAACTGCACCAGGAATTGGAAAGGCCCGGAGTCCTGGCCGGAGCCATTCCGCGCTGTAGGACATGCACCAGGCCCCTTCTGAGGTTTTGCCTCCACAGGGGCCTGATTTTGCTTGGCGACATTGCTCGATGAACAAGAATTTTTGCCAGTTGCGCCGGGAGGCTTGAATTTCCCGCGAAGGATTGAGTTCGAGGTGCATTGATCGAGACCCACCTCCTGACTCCAAAAGCATCTCAGATGAAGGAATTCAGGATGTCCCGGACAATCGTTGCCAACTTACCACCACACCACCACTCGCGGTCGAGGATGATTGGCATGAGACGTCCGGATCTGCATTCGCGCAGTTCTATGGAGTGGTGCTGATTAACTGCGAGAGCCGATCCATGAAACCTGATGCCACAGGGTGTGGTTCGCGCGCTCTTCTCTGCGAGAGCGCGCGAACCACACCTTGCGGCGCTCGACCGGACTACCGGCGGATTTCCGATCCTGTTGCTGTCACGACAGCCGGTGGTCCCCGTATCCCCGCCAACACATGAAAGGAGGTCATGGCGGGCTGACACTGCCACGAAGGGAGACTCGATATCAGAAACATGATCGACACCCGCTCAGACGCTACACCGGTCGGCGCAGGTGTAGAGGTCCTCTTGCCAGGTTTGCGCGGTTTTTTCGTGGAACATGGGGTCGCGCTCGCGAACGCCGTCGGCCTTCTGGGTGGGCCGCAATGGGCGCGGTGCGCGATGCAGTTCCGCGGAAATGTGGCCTAAGGCGCTTTGCCGCCGCGTGTCTCCCATCGCGAGGCGTGAGCATTCCTGGCACTTTTGCATGTATGCGCGACTCATGACGCGGAGCTATGCGCGTCGTGTCGGTGCCTCCGAAGGGATGCGTCCGATCCACGCAGTCACGATATCCGACGGCTTCACGACCGACTGCAGTGGCTCGCCTGAGCGGTGTATTGCGCCGACCACTCCGCGTCCCGACCCACGACATGATTGAAACCCCTGGCGTCCACCCCGGAGTCAGGTCTGAAGGCCGGGCATTTCGCCCGGCCGTCCGAGAAAGGACCGATCATGAACACTCAGGACACTACTCTTGAAGACCGTCTCACGGATGCCGCAAGGCAGGCGCGTCTGCTCTGCGCGGCTGCCCGCGGCATCGATTGCGCCAGGACAGCACGAGAGACCGCAACTGCCACGCGCATCCTGCAGGGGCTGGAGACTGGCAACATCCTGCGCGACGACCTCGATGGAGGGCTACAGACGCTTCATGCGCACCTGTCAGACGCGATCGCCGCGGAAACCGTCGGGCACCGCCGGTGCTTTGAGGGTCATTACGACCCGGAGGCCGGGGATGTGGGCGTTGTCAGAGATATCCCGGTTTTCAGCGACCGTGGAGTTGCCCTGCACGAGGTGATCTCACTGCTCGAGGCGTTGCTTGCCGCGCGCGAGGCAGCACGTGATCGTCTGCGGGCGGAACAGACACTGCGCAGGCTGCTCTGAAAACAGGCCCCGTGCGACGGCCATCGAGCCGTCGTACGGGGTCGTCCTCATCAGACGACGCGGAGCCCGTGCTCCTCGGCGCGTTTCTGCGTCTCGGAGGGGGCCGACGCGAACGGGCTGACGATCATCGAGATGTCGATCTCGACATCGCAGATCCGCTCGTAGAGCACCTGGAGGCCGAGACCCTGGTCGTAGCTCCGGGCGCCCTCATCGCGCGCCTCGTGGCCCATCAGCCGGCAGCGGATCTCGTCTGATTTGTCGCGGTTCATGAGATCGCCGTGGAAGGTCGTCCGGAAGGCGTGGTAGTCGAGGCCGGGCCAGTAGCACCCGTTGGTCTGGCGGTAATAGGTGAAGGTCTTCGAGAAATTCTCCGAAAACTTGCCCTTAGTCTTGCCGCGCGTCATGTGCGGAAAGAGACGGCTCTGGCCCTGCCGACGGCGCATCTCGACAAGCTCGAGCAGCCCGAGCTCGAGCAGCTGCGGGTGGACAGGGATCCGGCGCTGGGATTCCTCGGTCTTGATGTGGTTGGCATCGGTGCACTTGATGTCAAGGAATTGGATCCCGCGATCACTCCCGAAATCACCGGGCGACAACTGCGCCGCTTCCTCCTCGCGCAGCCCCATGAGCCGCGCAAGCAGCGGGAGCCAAAAGAGGGGTTCGCCGGGCTCGTCAATCTTGCCCTGGAAGACTGGCGAGGTGAACAGAGTGTAATTCCTGTCGTCCCAGACGGTCCGGGCCCGCTTCTCTTCGGAGGCCGCCATGCGCTTCTTGTCATCGTTCGAGACCGAGAGGATCTCGAACGGATTCTTGTCCGCGAGTTGCAGCTCCATGCACATTGTGCCCACAGAGAGCAGGAACCGGCGATGCTTGATCTGCGTTTCCGACCGCAGTCGCTTTTGAAGTGCCTTACGCCGCGCATCTTCGCGATCTGCCTCGGTCACATCCGTGCGCGCTGCGAGCGCCTCGAGATTGGCAATTGTATCGGATTCCTCTTCCGAGTCGATGCGTTCGACAAGCTCCTGGTAGCCGTGATCGGCCAGATATTTCGCCTGTCCCTTGCCGTGCTTGGCGGGAATGCGCGGCAGGAAAGCCAGCGCGTCGCGGAGATCATTCTTTGCTATCTGCTCCATCGCGCCCGTCCCGAGGAACTCCGGCCAGAATGAGCGCGCGAACTTCGGCTTGCTGCCACTGTCGCGTTCCCACTTCTTTCCGGCTGCCGGGTCGGCCACCTGTTCCCTGGTGAAATCAGAGCCGTAGCCCGCGCATTTGAGATCGCAGAATAGGTCGATAGCTTCCTCCAGCGCGATGCCGCGCGGCTTCTCGAGGGCCTTCCGGCTCTTCTCGCTCAGAACCCGCAAGTCGATGTTCTCGAGGCGCGGCGGGCGCATTTCGACGCGGCGTGCGGTGTCCGCGTCGAGGCCGGTCCATCCGGCTGCCTCGTAGACCTGCGCGCCGTCCGGATCGGATGTCGGGACCGAGGTCGAGGCTTTCTGAATGTCGGACGCGGCATCGGATCGCGTCGCCGCAACCGGGGCCGGCTGGAGCGGCATCGCGGGTGCGTCTGCCGCACAGTGATGATGCGCGGCGCTGGGGCTGCCGGACGTCGAACCATCGGTGCGGCGTGTGTGCGTATGTGTGGTGAATTCCATCGTTTTATCCTTTCCTGATGGGGTGAATGCAGATGCGGGTGCACAAGGCGCGCCCCGCGTGATCTCTGCGAGGGGCGCTGCAGCCGATGCGGCTGCCGCAGGGGTCATCGGACTTGTGACAGGGGCGGGGGCCGCCGGCGCCGAGGCCGTCCCGGCCGGGGCATGTGTGCCCTGCAGGCGCGTCGCGGTGGTGCGGGCCGAGATGAAGATGGGGCTTGGCGTCTCGAACTGTCCGAGTTCGTGGCGTTCGCGCTCCCGGCTCACATCGAGCAGGACCCGCGTGGCCTCGAAGGCCAGGACGCGCCAGTTGTCGCAGGACTCGTCGAGCGTGACACCGAGCTGCGCGGCCATGGCCCGCAGCGGGTCGCGTGCGATCTCGCAGTCGCCGGTGGCCAGTGCGCGGCGCAGGAGATCCTGTGTGGCCTGCTGGCTTGCGGCGGCCTGCCGGGCCGCCTGCTCCGACCGCGGCGCCGCGGTTGCCCGCTCGACCGCGTGCGCCTCGACCTGAAACCGGGCCAGGTGTTCCAGCAGGCGGATCTCGGTGTCGCCCAGGTGCTGCATGTCCGTCTCCATCGCCAGGGCGAAGGCGAAATCGCAAAGCGCCGTCAGGCGGCTTGCGAGGGCCTTCGCGTTGGCGGGGACATGCGTTCGCAGGGAGACACACAGGCAGGATCCGGGACTGGTGTTGCGTGACGGGGGTAAAGTCCGGGAATCTCGGGAGTTTTGGCGCAGCAGGCGCGCAGGGATGCGGCGCCGGTAGAGAAACCCGGGCCTTCGATACTCAAGATAGGGGACATGTGCGATTCCGGTCATGGGCGGACGGCCTCCGATGCGATTGCAGGGCATCGTGGAGTCGGGCATGAACCGGGTCGTGCACGGGTCTGTGCACCGATTTGTGCACCATTTCGTGCACTAACCGGGCAGCCGAGGCGGAATCTGCGACTCCGCTTCGGGATTTCCCAATGAAATCAACGGTGATTTGGGATTTTGGCTCCGGCGGTAGGGATCGAACCTACGACCAATTGATTAACAGTCAAGATTCACGGTCAAACTGCCCCTAACGATGTAAAGCTATCGGGGTATAAAAAACCCATGTAACACAAGTATTTCCTTGCAATGTTAGCCTCTGTGACTAACTTGGGGTAACGGTCGAAAACCGGCTAATCCGTTACCCCAGTGTTACCCCAGAGGGAAAATTGACTATGGCGAAGGCACTCACGACTAAGGCGATTGAAGCCGCGAAACCGGACGCTAACCGCCGCGAAATTCCTGACCCGGCTCTGTCCGGGCTTTATCTGGTGATCCAGCCAAGCGGGGTGAAATCCTGGGCCTTGCGCTACCGCTACGCGGGCAAGCCCAAGAAGCTGACCTTGGGGCGCTGGCCTGTCATGGGGTTGGCAGATGCGCGCGCCGCCGCAACTGATGCTATCGAGGCGGTGGAACACGGGAATGATCCGAGCGCGGCGAAGAAGCGGACCAAGGCCGCGCGGATGGAAGCGCAGCTATCCGAGCGCGACAAGATCAAGACGCTGGTGGACCAATTCGGCAAGCGCCACCTGTCCACCCTGAAATCCGGCGAAACCGTCAAGCGCGAGTTGAACCGGCATGTGGTCGCGGTCTGGGGTGAGCGGGATATTCACGACATTGCAAAGCGCGACGTGATCGACCTGCTGGACGGGATAGCCGATAGTGGACGGGTTGTGACCGCGAACCGCGTTCGGGCGTATCTGAACAAGTTTCTAAGCTGGTGTGTCGAACGCGACATTATCGACCAATCCCCCGCGATGGGCGTCAAACCCGTGGCCAAGGAAAAGAGCCGCGACCGCGTGTTGTCCGATGATGAAATCCGGTGGCTCTGGCAAGCCTGTGATCGGGAAGGCCAGCCATGGGGGCACCTTGGCAAGGTGCTGTTGCTGACGGGCCAGCGGCTTGGCGAGGTTGTGAACATGACCGACCGCGAGGTAAGCGGCGATCTGTGGCACTTGACCGCCGATAGGACAAAGAACGGGCGGGCGCATGACGTGCCGTTGTCAGAGGCCGCGCGGGACGTTCTGGGGGCGGTGGAGCGCGTCAAGGGCGATGCGGGCTATGTGTTCACCACAACCGGCGAAAGCGCCCTGCAAGGCTATCACAAGGGCCGCAATCATATCGCCAAACGCATGGCAGAGATTGCCAGCGATGAAACGGGCGAACCAGTGGAAATCCCGCACTGGACGTTTCACGATCTGCGCCGCACGGCTGCAACCGGCATGGCGCGGCTTGGCATTCCCGTGCGGGTGACTGAGGCGGTGCTAAACCATGTGAGCGGCACGGCAGGCGGCATTGTGAGCGTCTATCAGAGGCACGATTATGCAGATGAAAAGCGGGCCGCGCTTGACGCATGGGCGCGCTTTGTCGGTGATCTGGTGCAAGGCGCTGCGGATAACGTGGTGCGGATCGGAAGTGCAAAATGACCGACGATCCTGCAAGGGAATGGGGATTGCCCAATTGGCAAGACGCATCGACCTATGGTGATACCGATAGCTGGGAATTTATGCGTTGGCGCTGGGAGTTTTCGAGGCGCAGGCAAGACTTGCGTGATGCTTTCGATGCAAGAGCGAAAGAGACGTATGAGCTTTACGTTGATCTTTATTCGGACCCCAAAAATGCGCACCTGTATGGAGCAGGCCGCACCCTTGAACCCCATGAGCCGGGCTTTACAGCGCAAAGTTACGAGGACGATAGCTTTGGATATGCCGGAATACCCAATCCCAGAATTTCCGAGCAACCAAGCCGGGTGACATTCTCGACACTGGACTATCCCGGCGGACAAGTTCGTTTTAACTATGGCTGGCAAAAAAGCGTGGATGGTGATCCATGTAGACCCGTGGTCGAAGAACATGAGGTTGCGGCAATGTTCGACTTGACCAAGCCTTTGGGTGAACAGCTTGCCGCCGCTAAAAACTTTCTCGAACGCGCGCAAATCAAGATGCAGGGGCAAAGGGTGCAGAAGCGCCGTCATAAATCCAAGTGGCTGATTTATCTGCGGGTCCTAGACGGGCGCGAATGCGGTGCAACATGGTCCGAGATTGCCCATATTCTACCGAACAGCACTGCGCGAACTGAGCAGAACGCAAGGGACACTTGGGAACAAGCAAGCGCATTGCGATTTAACTTTTGATTTTGTTCCGCAATACCATCGGCTGAAAATCCAGTCCTATTAGGGGGCCTAACCTGTTCTAACGAGGTAGGCCCATGACTTCCAAATTGCTGACGGCGGCGGCGGTGCGCGATGCACTTGGCGGCGTCTCTGATATGACCCTCTGGCGCTGGCTGAATGACCCGGCGCTGAACTTCCCCAAGCCCATTTACATCGCCCGTCGCCGCTATTGGAAAGAGGCGGACGTGTCGCAATGGCTGGACGCTCAGGCCGAGGTGGCCGCATGAGCAAAACCGACATGAAAAACGCCGGGGCAGCGGCAACTGCACCCGACGCTAACAAGTCTTTTGAAGCCGTCCAGCTTCCCCCGAAAGATAGCCCGGAATGGGCCGGTGCGCCAGCGATTATTCTGCGCCACTTCTGCGGGGTGGCGGCATGAGTAACATCACCAAATTGCCTACGGCGGCAACGTCCTACTACACGGTGCGAAAGGACGGGCGCTTTTTCGACATTGTGCTGGTGACGCCAAGTCCGGGCATGAAACTCAGAACGCGGCTCTATCGCTTCACTGACCGGACATTCGCAATCGAGCAGGGCAAGGCGATTGCCGCTAAGGCTCAACGCCCGTTCAAATTGCGCGGGGTTTCGGTATGAGCATTCCGTTCAACATCTTCCCGGTGGGGCCTGACAAGGCCCCGCTGGTGACAGGCTGGCAGGACAAGGCCACCAAAGACCCCGCGACCATCGCGCAATGGCAGGCCCAAGGCGCGCGGGCATGGGGCATCCCGACCGGCGCGCGCAACGGCTTGTTCGTGATTGACTTGGACGTTGACAAGGAAACGGGCGAACCGATTGGGCGGGATAGTCTGCTGGCAATGCCGCGCTATGCGTCCCTCTATGACCATGCCTATGTGATGACCCCCTCAGGGGGCCGTCATATCTATTGCCAGCACTTCGAGGGCGCGCGCAACAGCACGTCCAAGATCGGCCCCAAGATCGACACGCGCGGCGAAGGCGGTTACGTGGTCGCGCCCGGATCACAGGTTGCCGGTGGGTTCTATGCGGGCAGCGCCCCGCACACCTTCCCCAAGGTGCCGATGGGCCTGCGCGCGATGTTGCTGCACACACCGCCCGCGCCCGCGCGTTCCTTTGATCGGCTGACGCCCACGGGCGAGGTTGAGGAACTGTTAGCCCATATCCCGGCGGACCTGCCCTATCAGGATTGGGTTTCGATCCTGATGGCACTGCATGAGCGTTTTAGCGGGTCTGAGGAAGGGCTTGCCCTTGCTGATCGGTGGAGCGCCACGGGTGCGAAATATCGCAAGGGCGAGGTTGCCGCCAAGTGGCGCAGCTTCAAGCGTAACGGCGTATCCTGGGCGACCGTCCCGGCGCTGGCCCGTCAACACGGTGCCGACCTGTCCGACATTGCGCGGAGGTGGGCGGCATGACTGTGATTAACATGGGCGATATGCGCCGGTCCCGTGCGTCCGAGATAGAGAACCGCCTTGTGAGCCTTGGGGCAATCGAGGCGGTGTTGACCAGTAACTACATGGTCAAGGGCTGGCTGGACCGGAATTGCCTTTCGATGCTCTACGGCCCGTCCAACGCGGGCAAGACGTTCGTGGCGTTGGATATTGCCATGCACATCGCGGCGGGCCAGCCGTGGCGCGGGTTGCG
The DNA here is from genome assembly GCF_053628595.1 of Roseovarius sp. MBR-154. Taxonomy (NCBI): domain Bacteria; kingdom Pseudomonadati; phylum Pseudomonadota; class Alphaproteobacteria; order Rhodobacterales; family Roseobacteraceae; genus Roseovarius; species Roseovarius sp. MBR-154. The sequence continues at coordinate 95,907 of NZ_JBRJGR010000005.1, read as the reverse complement.
CGTGAACGGCGGGCCGGTCCTCTACATCGCGGCTGAGGGTGGCGCGGGCATCCGCAACCGCCTTGCCGCGATCAAGCAAGACAAGCCCGATATGAGCGCCGCGCCGTTCACGCTGTTGCCTGTCGGGTTGGACCTGCACGGGCAAGGCGATGCTCTGGCGGTGTGCGAGATCATGCCAGATGCGGACCCGGCGCTTGTGGTTATCGACACGCTGGCCCGGTCTATGGGCACGGGCGATGAGAACACGGCAAAGGATGCGGCCATGTTCGTTCGCAACTGTGACCTGATCCGAGAGGCCACGGGCGCGCACGTCATGGTGATCCACCACACCGGCAAGGATGAGGATCGGGGCGCGCGAGGTTCCTCTGCCCTGCGGGCAGCGGTGGATAACGAGATACAGGTGACAGCCGATGGCGAAATCCTGTCCCGAAAGCAACGCGATCAAGAGCCGCCGGAGCCGCTGCATTTCAAGCTGCGGTCTGTGGTGCTGGGTGTCGATGAGGATGGCGACCCGGTGACAAGCGCGGTGGTCGATGAGGCCGAACCGCCCAAGAAAGAAGCCAAGCCGCTTAAGGGCCGTGATGAGGTGGCGTTGCAGGCGCTTCAGGATGCTCTGCGCGACCACGGCGAGACACGCACGGGCAATTTGTATCCGACCAATCGCAAGGTGGTTCACGTCCACCAATGGCGGGACGCCTGCGCCAAGCATGGTCTGGCGTCCACCAGTGATGAGGACCCCAAGAAGAAAGCCGATGCTGAGCGTAAGGCATTCACCCGCGCCAAAGACAGGCTGATGGATTTGGACGCGGTGCGCATCTTTGGCGACTATGTGTGGAGGGTGCAGGATGATTGACCTTCACCGGACGGACAGGACAAACGGCGGACAGTCCGGACTTGTCCAACGCCCAATAAGCCGGACGGACAGGACAAACCCCTATGGTTTGTCCGAAACGTCCGATGGGTTTCCCCCGTCTGCCCTGTCCCAATTCCCAATTACCCCCAGTGGGACCCAGTGGGTGCAAGTGGGTGCAACGTGGTGCCAACGTGGTCGCCAATGTGGTCCCAATGCGGTCACGATGCGGGCACGGTGCGGGCGCGGTGCGGGGTCTTGCTTTCTCTCTCCCAAAAAATCGGGGGAAAAATGATGGCTAGGGCATCCAAAGAAGCATCGGCGGCACTGCGTTTTCTTCCCAAGCTGGTGGTCCCTGAGGGCAGGTTGGCGGGCAAGCGGCTGCGGTTGGCGTCCTATCAGAAAGATTTTGTGCGGGGTGCCTTTGCCAAGGGTATCGAGGCGGGTTGCCTCAGTGTTGGCAGAGGCGCGGCGAAAACCGCCCTGTCGGCTGGCATCGCTCTGGGGCACCTCATGGGCGAGATTGCGCCCCAGCCAAAGCGCGAAATCATCTTTGCGGCGCGCAACCGCGACCAAGCCAAGACCGCTTTCGGCTTCCTTTTGGGCTTTATTGAGGGCTTGCCTGAGGATGCGCAAGAGCAATTTACGATCCGGCGCGGGTCCAAGTTGGAAGTAGAAACCGCTGAGAACGGCGGCGGTCTGGCGCGCGTCATCGCTGCGGACGGCAAGAGCATCTTGGGCGGTGCCCCGACGCTGGCAATCCTTGATGAGCGGGCCGCTTGGGAAAGAGAAAAGGGCGATGCGTTGGAAAACGCAATCCTGTCCGGTCTGGGCAAGCGGGATGGTCGCGCCCTGATTATCAGCACAAGCGCGCCGGATGATGCGAATACCTTTAGCCGGTGGTTGGATGAACCGCCCCCCGGCACGTTCGTGCAAGAGCATCGCCCGGACCCCGGCTTGCCCCCTGACGATCTGGCAAGCCTGCTGGTGGCCAATCCCGGCGCGGCTGAGGGCATTGGCCCGTCTGCGGAATGGCTGACGGCTCAGGCACGGCGGGCGATTGCGCGGGGCGGCTCTGCCCTGTCCAGTTTCCGCAACCTCAACCGGAATGAACGTGTCGCCTCTGACAATCGTTCGGTGTTGCTGACTGTCGATGAATGGCTGGCCTGCGAGGTGGCCCCCGATGATCTGCCCCCGCGTGACGGGCCGGTTGTCCTGGGGGTTGATCTGGGCGGGTCCCGGTCAATGTCTGCGGCGGCGCTTTATTGGCCAGACACGGGCCGGTTGGAATGTGTCGGGGCCTTCCCCTGCAATCCGGGCCTTGCGGATCGTGGCCAAGCTGACGGCGTGTCGCATCGCTATGTCGAAATGTCCGACCGGGGCGAACTGGTGACAATGGGCGACACGACCGTGCCAGTGGGCCGGTTCCTTGCCAGCGTTGTCGAGCGGTTAAACGGGCAGGCTCCGGCGGCAATCGCGGGTGACAGGTTCCGCCACGCTGAGTTTCTGGAAGCCTTGCGAGACGCGGGCCTTGAGCGGGTGCCGTTCATCTGGCGAGGGTTCGGATGGAAAGACGGTTCCGAGGATATTGAGCGGACTCGGCGCGCGGTTTTCGAGGGGCAGGTGCGCACGGTGCCGTCGCTATTGCTGCGGTCGGCATTCTCGGACGCGATCACGCTGGTGGACCCGGCGGGCAATCACAAATTGGCGGCTGGACGTAGCACGGGCCGGGTGGACCCCGTGGCCGCGACCGTCGTGGCCGTCGCACAAGGGCAGCGCATGAAGCGCGCGCCCGCAATCTCAGGGGGGCGCATGGCATGGGCATGATCGAAACGGCATCGCGGATTATCAAGCGGTTCGGGCAGACGGGCACATTTGAACGGGCCGGTGAACCGGGTGGAACGCCTTGGGCACCGGAACCGGGCGAACCGACATATCACACGGCAACCGTGGCCGTGGTGGACTATGAACAGGAGCACCGCGACGGGACGCTTATTCAGGCGAATGACCTGCGGGTGCTGGTGTCTGTCGAGGGCTTGGACATTGTGCCGACCTTGGCGGATCGGCTGACCATTGGCGGGGTTGAGTATTCAATTGCGAATGTCACGCCGCTGGCCCCCGATGGCATCGCACGGATGTATGATTTGCAGGTGCGCCGATGAGCCGCCGCAAGGAATACATGCGCCATAGCGCCAAGGTGTGCCGGGGTAATCGGTGGAAGTTTCTGCGCTTGCAAGCCCTAGAGCGGGATGAATGGCGGTGCGTCCAGTGCGGCACCCGCAAGGGGCTGGAATGCGACCATGTGTTGCCCGTCCGGGACCGCCCTGACTTGGCCTATTCGCTGGCCAATCTCCAAATTCTTTGCGGGTCCTGTCACGCCCGCAAGACCCGAATTGAGGTAGGCCACGCGCCCCTCAATAAGCCGCGCCAAGACTGGCGCAATCTCCTGTCGAGCATGAAAGGAAAATCAAATGCTGGCATCTAAACGTCTTGAATTGCGCCGGTCTGAAATCCGGCAGAACCTTGCCGAACTGGCAAACATCGAAACCCCGTCCGAGGATGAGGTGCGCAAGATGACCGATTTGGACGCGGAATATCGCGCCAAGGAAGTCCAATACCGCGCGGCTCTTGTCTCTGAGGATGAGGAACGCCGGGAAGCTGGGGCCGAACTGGAAACCCGCGACGGCAAGGAATATGAGGATCTGGTGTCCCGTTTCGAGGTTCGGCAAGTCCTGCTGAACATGGATACCGGGCAAGCCTTGGACGGGGCAACGGCTGAGGTGGTGCAGGAAATGCGCTCAAAGGGCCGTTTCACGGGAACGCCTATCCCGATGGAAGCCCTTGAGGTTCGGGCCGGTGAAACCGTGTCGAGCGGAACGCCAAATCCGATGAACACGCGCCCGATTGTGGACCGGCTTTTTGCCAATTCGGTGGCCACGCGCATGGGCGTGAATGTCATCAACATCGGCGTTGGCGAAACGGAATGGCCGCTTGTGACCAATGGCGCATCGGCGGGCTGGGCCGCGTCCGAGAATGCCAATGTGGCGGGGCCGTCTGCCCTGACCACGGCGGACAAGGCATTGAAGCCGGATCACACGCTTGGCGGGCACGTTCGCGTGACGCGCAAGGCGCTGGCGCAATCCGGGGCGGGTCTGGAACAGGCAATCCGGCGTGACCTGGGGAACGTGATGCGGGTTGAACTTGACCGGGCCGTGTTCCAAGGCTCTGGCGCTGATGGTGAGCCTCTGGGAATCGTCGCCGGGCAATCCACCTACGGCATCGGCACCACGGCAATCGACGCGGCGGCATCCTATGCAGCTTTCCGCGATGTGCTGACCACGTTCATCAACGCCAACGCGATCGAAGGGCCGTCCGGTGTCAAGCTGATGATCCGCCCCGAACTCTGGGCGGCGCTGGATGATGCGTTCATCACCGGCACCAGTGACACGGAATGGGACCGCCTGACCCGGCGCTTTGGCTCTGGCAATATCGTGCTGGCCACCAACGCGCTTGCCGCGCCGTCCGGTAGCCCTGAGGAAAGTGACGCGCTCTTGACCTGCAATGCCGGTATCGCGCCCGCGTTCCTTGGCGTCTGGGGCGGGATTGATCTGATCCGCGACGTTTACAGCGGCGCGCAATCGGGTGAGCTGCGCATCACGGCGCTGCAAACGGTTGACATGCAGGTGCCCCGCGCGACCGGCCTGCACGTCCTGACGGGTCTGCAATAATGCTCTGGGGCGGTGCAGAAGGCGGGCTTGAATTGCGCCGCCAAGGTGGGGGTGCCCGGTTGTCCGGGCGCTTCCCCTATAACCGTCGCGCGGTCCTGTCAGATGGTGGCAGGACCGGGCGACCCCGCAAGGAAGTGATTGCATCCCGCGCGTTTGCCTATCGGGTGGACCGGCCTGAGGAAGATATTCACCTCTTGCTTGGCCATTCCTATGATCGGCCCCTTGCATCGCGCAAGGCCGGGACGCTGGAAATCACGGACGGCGATGATGCTCTCACATTCGAGGCGGACATAACGCCAGAGATTGCGGACACGTCGCACGGGCGGGATGCGTTGGCGATGATCGGCGCTGGCCTTGCCATTGGGCTTTCGCCGGGGTTCCGGTTGCCGCCCAAGCGGGCGGTGCCTGAGCCTGAGATGATCGAGGATGAGGGCCACGACCCTGAGAACGGGGCGCATAACGCAATCATCCGAACGGTGCTGGCGGCGTTGCTCTACGAACTGAGCATTGTGACCCGTCCGGCCTATGACGAGGCGCAAGTTGAAGCCCGGTCATGGGTTCGGCCACCTCAGGCGCGTGTGTTCCTTCCATCCCGCAATCGGTGGAGGGCCTGACATGACGGTTGATATTCTCAAGCAATTCGAGGCGGTCCCGGTGGCGTATCCTGATGCGCCTTCGGGCCTGTCGCCAGACGCGGCGGCGCTTGATGCTGACATGATCTGGGCGCGCATCGAGGACTATTGCGCGCATCGGTGGACCCCGCGCGAGGTGGTCTGGACCCTGTTAGGGGATGGTGGCGACCAATGGCACCCGCCCTTGACCCCGGTGGTGTCCCGTGAGGGGCATGTGTGGCGCGAGGAATGGGTTGCCTTGAGCCTGCTAGACGGGCCGCTTGGCATCATCTTGCCCCATGACGGCACGTTCAAGATCACGGCTCAGGTGGGCGGCGGCGACGTGCCTGCGCCTGTCTTGGCGGCGTTCGCGCGGTTGGCCGAATACAGCGCCGATACCGATGAACGTGCCGGGGCAACCGACTATTCGGTGAACCTTGGCGGGGCAATTCAGGAAAGTTACCGGCGCTATCCGTCATGGCTGGCGCGGGCGATGCAATACAGCGGCGCGGCGGACCTGTTGCGCCCATATCGGAGGGCTTGAAATGTGGCCATTCAAACGAAAACAGCCTGAGACTGAAACCCGCGCGGCGGATACCGGATACACGGCGATGATGATGGCCAGCCGGGCCGAATACATCACCGGCACCACGGGCGCGGCGGAACTCACAAGCGCGGTGCAGTCATGCGTGTCCTTCTGGGAAGCGGGCTTTGCGATGGCGGATGTAGAGGGCACGACGCTGGTAACACGTCGCCTGCGGGCCGTCATGGCGCGGCAACTGGCCTTGCGCGGGGAATCAGTGTTCTACATCACCGATGATGTGATGGTGCCCGTGAGCGATTGGGACCTGCAAACCCGGCTAGGCCGTCCGACCGCTTACCGCCTGACTCTGCCCGATATTGGCGGGGGGCAGACGATCACGGCACTTGCGGGTGAGGTGGTGCATGTTGTCACCGGGGCAGACGCGCGGCAACCGTGGGCCGGAACTCCCCCGCTGCACCGCTCTGGCCTGTCTGCGGGTCTGCTGCAAACGATGGAAACGCTCTTGTCAGACGTGTATCGGGATGCGCCCATTGGCTCCGGCGTGGTGCCCATGCCCGAAAGCAAAGAAGCCGATTTGCAGGACATTGCGCGCGGCTTCAAAGGGGCACGGGGCAAGATGCTGGTGCGGGAAAGTGTCAGTGTCCAAGCCGCTGGTGGCCCCCAGCCCAATGCCGATTGGAAGCCCCAGGACCTAACGCCTGATTTGCAAAAGACGGATGCTCTGGGGGCGCATGGGGCGGCGCGTGATGCGATCCTTTGCGCCTTTGGCGTGTTGCCTGCCATGCTGGCGCGCAACGCCCAAGGGCCGCTTGTGCGCGAGGGGCAGCGCCAATTAGCAACTTGGACCCTGCAACCGTTGGCAGCGATCGTATCGGAGGAACTGACGGAGAAGCTGGGCCAGCCGGTGCAGATGGATACCCTCAGGCCGCTACAGGCTTACGACGCCGGGGGCCGCGCCCGTGCGGCGGCTGGTGTGGTGCAGGCGTTGGCAATGGCCAAAGAGGCGGGGGTTGATGCTGATACCGCGATGAAGCTGGTAGGGTGGGACTGATGGACTGTGGCTTATTCTAGAAAAGACACGCTGTCGGTTCGAAACATGCCGCTTTCAGGATCGCCGGTCATGGTAATCTGAAACCGTGTTCGGACAGTTCCGCCAAATGCGTTTTGCGCGTCAACAAAGCTTACCATTTGCCATTGGCAATCCCCAACTCGCCGAATAGACACCCCTTCTTCACGAAGGCCCGCAAAATCGGCTGTTGATGGGGCTCTTAGTCCGGCCTCAATCACGGGGTGGCTGCGAATACGAGCCTCCAACATCGCCTTTTGTGAATCGGTGCAAACCCGTTGATTCTGTTCGGCTTCGCGGGCGGCGATCTCTTCTGGCGATGGCTCAGGCGCGAAAAAAAACCACCAGCCTATTCCGACCCATGTTAGTGCCCCTAAGACAGTCAAAAAATTTTTCATCAAAAAGTCCGTAAGTTTGTGGCTGCGCGCAGCAAGTTAACCGAGAGCGATCTTTTGAAGCAAGGGTCAAGCACGACGCGGATGGGTGAGGAACACTAGCCGATCTCTGTTGCCCCGCGTCCCAAAAAGACAAAGGGCTTGGCGGAGATCGACCCGGCGGGGTTGGTGCGAGTTAGACGCAATGCCGAGGCGGCATAAAAGCAACACGATTCCCATGACGACAATCCGTTACCCCAGATGTTACCCCAAGCCAAAATCCACCAAGTCCGCTTGCGGCGGCTTAAGCTAAACTGTTGCTTTCTTGAGGATTTTTGGCTCCGGCGGTAGGGATCGAACCTACGACCAATTGATTAACAGTCAACTGCTCTACCGCTGAGCTACGCCGGAACACGCTCCGCGCTATAGCAATCCGGCTTGGGAAGGTCCAGAGGGTTTGTGACAAAAACTTTGTCTCATTCAAAAGATCAGCACCGTTCCTTGCACCCCCGGGTTCAGGTCGGCGCGGATGTCAGCTCGCTCTTGCAAGATCGCCCGTGGCGCGTGGGCTTGCGGGCCCCGCATGATCAGCCCGCAGGCCAGAGAACCGGCACGAGCGTAGCCACCAGCAGCCCCGCCATGATCCGGTTGAACAGTCGCAGTCGCGCGGGGCTTTTCAGCAGGCGTCGCACCTGTTGTCCCAGCACTGTCCAGCTTGTCGTGCTGATCGCCGACATCGCCACATAGACCCCTGCGACCCACAGCACCGCCGCCAGATCGCGCCCCGTGGCGTAAAGCGTGATCGCCGAGAGCGCCATGCTCCACGCCTTGGGGTTGACCCACTGGAATGCCGCCGATTGCAGGAAGGTGAGCGGCTTGCCCTCCGCCTGCTCCGTCGCCGCTCTGGGCGGTGCGGCACGGGCAATCTTCCAGGCGAGCCAAAGCAGATAGGCCACGGACACGGCCTTGAGCAGCGTGTAGCTGAGCGGCCAGAGGTCAAAGACCCGCATCACCCCCAACCCCACGAAAAACACCATCAGCGGAAAGCCCAGCCCGATCCCCAGCATATGCGGGATCGTCCGCACAAAGCCGAAATTCGTCCCCGAGGCCATCAGCATCAGGTTATTGGGCCCCGGCGTAATGACCGTGACGAGGGCAAAGGTGGCGAGGGCGGCAAGAAGATCTGGTGTCATGCCTGCAACCTTATGCGATCATCGGCGCATTTGAATTGCGTTTTGTTGTGATTTATTTTGATCTGTGCAATCAATGATCTTCATGGATCAAGTCAGCGAACGTATATTGCAAGAGCTGACGCGCAACGGGCGGATCAGCAATCTCGACCTCGCCGACCGGGTGGGCCTCTCGCCCTCGGCCTGCCTGCGCCGGGTGCAGAATCTCGAACGGCGCGGCGTCATCGCGGGGTATCGCGCGGTGCTTGATCGCGCAGCCCTCGGGTTCGGCTTCACCGCCTATATCACCGTCGGCCTCAACAGCCACACCAAGTCTAGCCAGGAGGCTTTCGAGCGCGCCATGACCCGCGCGCCCGAAGTGGTGGAATGCCACAATACCACCGGTGCGGTGGAATATCTGCTGCGCGTCGAGGTGGCCGACCTGCCCGCCTACAAGAGCTTTCACACCGAGGTGCTCGGTACCCTGCCGCAGGTCAACGCGATCACCTCCTATGTCGTGATGGGTTCGCCAAAGGACGCACGCGGCTGATCCCGAAAAATGAAAGGGGGCCGTTGGTTCGGCCCCTCGATCATTCCTGCCGTCGTTAGCCGTTTGATCCGCTCGGGATGCGGGTTACCCCAAGATATAGTGGGGCCAAGGGCGAGCCGTCAACAAGAAGTGATTCGCGAGCCGTGATTCTGGCATCTCAGGCCGCCAAACCCCGCCCGCGCAAGAGCGCCTCGACCCCCGGCAGCCGCCCGCGGAACGCGGTATAGAGCTCAGCCGGGTCCGACGAGCCACCTTGCGACAGGATATGCTGCTCCAGCGCCCGCGCCTGCGCGGCATCGAACGCACCGCCAGCCTCCTCGAAGGCGGCGAAGGCATCGGCATCCATCACCTCGGACCACATGTAGCTGTAATAGCCGCTGGAATAGCCGTCGCCGGAGAACACATGCGCGAAATGCGGGCTTGCATGGCGCATGGTGATGCAATGGGGTAGCCCCAACCGATCCAGCACATCGCGCTGCGCCGCCATCAGATCGTCAGGCGGTGCGCCTTCGTGAAAGGCGAGATCGACCAGGGCCGAGGCCACGTATTCCACGGTCTGGAATCCCATGTCGTAGGTCGTCGCCTTGAGCAGTCGATCCAGCATCTCGGGCGGCATCGGCTCGCCGGTCTCGACATGGGTGGCATAGCGTTCCAGCACCTCCGGCACCTCCAGCCAATGCTCATAAAGCTGGCTCGGCAGTTCCACGAAATCGCGCGCCACGGATGTGCCCGACAGGCTCTCATAGCTCACATCCGACAGCAGGTGATGCAAGGCATGGCCGAATTCATGGAACAGCGTGCGCGCGTCATCATAGCTGAGCAATGCCGGATCGCCCTTGGCAAAATTGCACACGTTGATCACCACCGGCCCTTGCACATTTGGCAGTTTGGCCTGACCGCGCATCGACGAGCACCACGCCCCCGAGCGCTTGGAGCCGCGCGCGAAGTAATCTCCGATGAAGACCGCCACATGTCGGCCCTCGCGCGTCACCTCCCACGCCCGGCAATCGGGGTGGTAGAGCGGAATGTCCAGCGGCGTGAACTCCAGCCCGAACAGCCGGTTGGCACAGCCGAACGCCGCCGCGATCATCGCGTCGAGCGAGAGATAGGGCTTGAGCGCCGCCTCATCCAGATCATGCTCCGCCTGCCGCCGCTTCTCGGAATAATAGCGCCAGTCCCAGGGCTCCAGATCGCCGTTGATCCCGTCGGCGCGCATCATCGCGGTGAGCTTGTCCGCATCTGCCTCGGCCTGTGTCTTGGCCGGCTCCCAGACCGCCATAAGCAAATCGCGCACGGCCTCCGGCGTCTTGGCCATCTCGGTTTCCAGCTTGTAGGCGGCAAAGCTCTCGTAGCCCAGAAGCGCGGAGCGCTCGGCCCGCAGCCGCAATATTTCCTCGGCAATGGCGCGGTTGTCGGTCTCGCCGCCCATGGCCCCGCGCGCGATCCAAGCCTCAAAAGCTTTGCGGCGCAGGTCGCGCCGCGATGAGAATTGCATGAACGGCACGATCAGCGAGCGCGACAGCGTGATGACGGGGCCAGCCGCCCCCTTCTCCTGCCCCGCCGCGCGGGCAGAGCGGATCACGAACTCCGGCAACCCCTCCAGGTCGGCCTCGGAGAGCTCCATATGCCAGCCTGCCTCATCCGCAAGCAGGTTCTGCGTAAACGCCGTGCCCAGCTCCGCCAGCCGCGCCATGATCGCGCGCATGCGTTTGTCTTGCTCACCGGTCAGCGCCGCACCCGCCCGACGAAACGCGCGATGCGTCAGCATCAACAGGCGCTGCTGCTCTGGCGTCAGGTCGAGTGTCTCGCGCGCCTGCCAGACCGCCTCGACCCGTGCAAACAGCTGTTTGTTGCCATAAAGCTCCGAGGAATAGGCCGCCAGCTTCGGGCCAAAGTCGCGCTGCAATTCCTGCCGCTTGGGGTTGCTGTCCGCGCCCGCCACGGTGAAGAACACCGACAGCACCTTGTCGAGCGCCTTGCCCGACGCTTCCAGCGCCTCGATCGTGTTGGCGAAGGTCGGCACGTCGGGACTCTCGGCAATCACTGTCACCTCTGCCCGCGCCTTGTCCATCGCGACGTCAAACGCGGGGGCAAAATCCTCGTCCGAAATCGCGTCGAACGGGGCAAGGGCAAAGGGCGTGTCCCACTCAGCCAGCAACGGGTTGGTCATGTCTCTCTCCTTTGTCGCCGCAGATCGGGCAATCCGTCCGGCGGTTGAGCGCGATCTTGCGGCTCTCGCCATAAAGCGCGTCGTAGATCAGCATCTCGCCGCGCAGGGCCTGCCCTGCCCCGGTGATCAGTTTCACCGCCTCGGCGGCCATCATCGCCCCCACGACGCCGGGCAGCGGGCCAAGAACCCCGGCCTCGGCACAGGACGGCGCAAGCCCCGGCGCGGGGGCTTCGGGAAAGATGCATTGGTAGCAGGGCGCGCCGCGCGCCGGGTCGAACACGCTCAACTGCCCCTCCCATTGCGACAGCGCCCCGGAAATCAGCGGCTTGGCCATCGCCACGGCGGCGGCATTGGCCAGATAGCGGGTCTCGAAATTGTCGGTGCCGTCGAGGATCATATCATACTCGGCAAAGAGAACCTCGGCGATCTCCGCGCTCAGCCGCTGCTGGTAGGGGCGCACCAGCACCTGCGGGTTCTGCGCCTGCATCGCCGCCATGGCCGATTGCACTTTTGGTAAACCGATATCGGCATCACGGTGGATAACTTGCCTCTGCAGGTTCGAATTGTCCACCTCGTCATCGTCGATCACGCCAATGGTGCCCACCCCCGCGGCGGCGAGATACAACAGAACCGGAGAGCCGAGGCCCCCTGCCCCGATCACCAGCACCCGCGCCTGCTTGAGCGCCTTCTGTCCCGGCCCGCCGATCTCGCGCAGCACGATATGGCGGGCATAGCGGCTCAGTTCGGTCTCGGTGAAGAGTGGCTTGGCGCTGTTGTCCACCTCAGCCTCACGCGCCCCAGCCCGTGTCCGCAAGCTGCGCAGCGCAGCGCGATAGACCAGCACCAGCGCCGCAGCGCCCCCGATCATCAGCCACAGCGCCGCGCTCTCGCCGGTAGCCAGCCGGACGGGATGGCCCGAAGGTAGCACCAGATGCGCCACCGTGACGCCGACCCACAGCCCCGCGATCATCCCCCAGCGCAGCCGCCGGGGCGTGCCCATCGCCGCCCCGATGCCCCAGAGCACCGCCGCCATCACCCCAACCAGCAGCATCAGCGCACCCCTGTGGAGCCAAAGCCACCGGCGCCACGCGCCGTCTCATCCAGGCTCTCGACCACCTCGAACCGTGCCTGCGCCACCGGGGCCACGACCATCTGCGCGATCCGCGCGCCATGCTCGATCTCGAACGGCTCCTGCCCCGCGTTCATCACGATTACCCCCAGGGGGCCTCGATAATCGCTGTCGATGGTGCCGGGGCTGTTGGGCAGGGTTATCCCGTATTTCAGCGCCAGTCCCGAACGGGGCCGCAATTGCACCTCGTATCCCACAGGCACCATCAACCGCAGCCCGGTCGGCACCAGAGCCCGCGCCCCCGGCTCCAGCATCACCACGCCGCGATCGGGGAAATTCGCGCGCAGGTCGGCCCCCGCCGCCCCCGCTGTCTCATAGGCGGGCAGGCCCAAGGACCGATCCGCCTCCTCCTCCCATTGAAACGCGACGGTCAGCATGGACGGCCTCTCTTCATCTTGCCAAAAAATCCAAAACCCTCAGGCCAGCGCCTGCGCGATCCGCCCGGCAAGTTGTCGCGCCACCTGATCCTTGCCCATGCGCGGCCAGCTTTCCGCGCCCTCTTCGGTGATAAGCGTCACGGCATTCTCGGCCCCGCCCATGATTCCCGTCCCGGCGCTCACGTCATTGGCGACAATCCAGTCACAGCCCTTGCGCGTCCGCTTGGCGGTAGCATGGGCGATCACCTCATGCGTCTCGGCGGCAAAGCCCACCACCAGCGGCGGCCGTCCCTCGGCCATTCGGCTTACCGTCGCCAGAATGTCCGGGTTCTCGGTGAAGTCCAGCACTGGCAGCCCGCCGTCGGTCTTCTTCATCTTGCGGTCACTTGGCTGCGCGGTCCGCCAATCGGCCACGGCGGCGGCGAAGACGGCGGCATCGGCGGGCAGCGCACCCTCGACCGCCGCCAGCATCTCGCGCGCGGTCTCGACGCGGATCACCTCGACGCCTTCGGGGGGCGGCACGGTGGCGGGGCCGGTGACGAACACCACCTCGGCCCCGAGGGCCGCCAGCGCCCGCGCAATCGCCGTGCCCTGCGCCCCCGAGGATCGGTTAGCGATATAGCGCACCGGGTCGATGGGCTCATGCGTCGGGCCGGAGGTGACCAGCACACGCCGCCCGCGCAACGGGCCATCGGCGAGCGCCGCCTCGATGGCTGCCAGAATTTCGGGCACCTCGGCCATGCGACCGGGGCCGTGCTCGCCGCAGGCCATGTCGCCCTCGTTCGGGCCGACAAAACCGATACCGTCGGCCGCAAGCGTCGCGGTATTGCGTTGCGTCGCCGCGTGCTGCCACATCCGCACGTTCATGGCCGGGGCCAGCAGCACCGGTGTGTCGGTGGCCAACAGCAGCGTCGAGGCCAGATCATCCGCATGACCCTGCGCCATTTTCGCCATCAGATCGGCGGTCGCCGGGGCCACCACAATGAGATCGGCGGAGCGGCTGAGTTCGATATGCCCCATCTCGGCCTCGGCGGTCAGATCGAAAAGGTCCGAGGACACCTTGCGGCCTGCCAGCGCCGAGACCGACAAAGGCGTGACGAACTCGGTGCCTGCCCGGGTCAGCACCGGCGTCACCTCGGCGCCGCGCTCGCGCAGTCGCCGGATGAGGTCGAGCGACTTGAACGCCGCGATGCCGCCACCGATGATCAGAAGAATGCGTTTCGAGATGAGCATGGACGTTCCTTCCAGGGCCGCGCTGACAGTAGGGCGGGCATGGCGCGCGTGCAAGGGCGGGGCCGCTATTGAAACGCTGCGCAGGGATCGGGCCGCGGGGCGGCGGGGTCGGATATGACCGCATCGAAACCGCCCTCCAGAGGGCGACCATCCTCGGTCTGCCCCAGCACCCAGACATCGAGATCCGGCGCCACCTCGGCCAGAACCGCTGGCACGCCCCAGTCGCGGCGCGCGTGGCCATTGCCGGTGATCACCGCGACCGGCCCCCCGGTTTCGTCCATGGCGCGCAGAACCGCCCGCGCCAGCACCGCATCGCGCAGCCGTTGCACGGCAACCATGCCGGGCAGCATTTTCTCGGGCAGCGCGTCACAATGTGCCTCCATCTGCATTTCCTCGCGCGTCGCCTGCTCGACCGGGTCGAGATCGCGCTCCAGCCCGTAGCGCGCGGCACCGGGCCCGAACCCCTCTGCCGGGGTGCCGTCAAACACCGCGCGGGCGGCGTCACGCGGCACCATCGCGCCATGGATCGCGGCCTCAGGCGCGGCGGTGAAGATCGGATGGTACATGCTGAAATCGGGCCAACCGCTCTCGGCCCACTCAAGGGCCTCTGCCAACGCCCCGGCATCGCCCCTCAATTCGGGCGTTACCCGCGCGGCCTGCTCTTCGGTCAGCATCTCGAAAACGATGGCGGCGGGTTGCAACCGCGCCACTTGCTCCGCCTGCTCGGCATGATGGGCGCGATTGTCATGAACCTCGCCCAGGATCGCCACATCCTGCGCCGCCACCGGGGCGGCGACGCATAGCGCGACTGTCAGGGAAAGGGCGCGCAGTCTCATGCGAGCAGGTTTTGCACCTCGCCCCCGTGTTTTTCAAGATGCTTGCGCATTTTCTGAAACGCCGCCGCCTCAAGCTGACGCACACGTTCCTTGGACAGGTTCAATTCCTCCCCGAGGCTTTCCAGCGTGCGTGGCGCATCGCGCAGCTTGCGCTCGCGGACAATGAACCGCTCCCGCTCATTGAGACGCGCCATTGCATCGCCGAGCCAGTCGCGCAACGCCTGCAGATCGTGATCCTTCTCAACCAACTCATCGCCGCGCGCGCCCTCGTCCTCGATCGTGTCGATCCACTCGCGCCCCTCATCCTCCGAGGATTGCGTCGCGTTGAGCGAGAAATCCGAACCCGAGAGGCGCCCCTCCATCATCTCCACATCGCGCAATGGCACGCCCACCTCATGCGCGATCATCTCTCGCAGTTGCCAGCCGTCAAGCTCCTCGCCATTGGCCATCGCCTCGCGCTCGATCCGCGCCTGAACCCGGCGCATATTGAAGAAGAGCGATTTTTGCGAGGAGGTGGAGCCGGTGCGCACCATCGACCAGTTGCGCATCACGTAATCCTGAATGCTGGCCTTGATCCACCAGACCGCATAGGTCGAGAACCGCACGCCGCGGTCCGGGTCGAATTTGTCGGCGGCCTTCATCAGGCCTAGCCCAGCCTCCTGAATGAGGTCGTTCATCGGTGCGCCGTAGCGGCGGAACTTGGACGCCATAGAAATCGCCAAGCGCATATAGGCGTTGATCAAGCGGTGCAATGCCGCCTCGTCGCGGTGGTCGCGCCAGGCATAGGCGAGCGCGAGTTCGGTTTCCGCGTCCAGCATTTCCGCTTTCATCGCGGTGCGGGACATGTTGCTTTGCTGCGGTGCATCGAGTGGCATTGTGTTCCCCTGTCATGCATCTGGTGCCAAAGTGCTCTTTCTGAGCATTTCACGGGGTGCTACGACACAAGATGTGAACCGGATCAAAATAAACAAGGTTTGAGAGTCATGTTGCAGCCGCTGACCCTGGTGCTCGGAGGGGCTGCCTCCGGAAAATCGGCCTATGCCGAGGGGATCGTCTGCGCGTCAGGCCGACCCCGCATCTATCTCGCCACGGCGGAAGCCCATGACGACGAGATGCGCGCCAAACTCGACCGGCACCGCGCCCAGCGCGGCCCCGACTGGCGCACCATCGAGGCTCCGCGCGACCTCGGCCCGACGCTTGGGCAGGCTGGACCGGGTGATGTCGTCCTGCTCGATTGCGCAACGATGTGGCTCTCCAATCACCTGCTGGCCGAGAGTGATCTTTCGCAGGCCGAGGCGGCGCTCTTTGATGCGCTCGACACCTGCGCCGCACCGGTCGTGCTGGTCTCGAACGAGGTCGGGCTCTCGGTGGTGCCCGACAACGCCCTCGCCCGCCGCTTCCAGAACGCCCAAGGCGCGCTCAACCAGCACCTTGCCGCGCGCGCGGGGCTGGTGATCAACGTGATCGCGGGGCTGCCGCAGGTGCTGAAGGGGACACTGCCGTGAGCCGCGTTTTCTGGGTACGGCACGGTCCGACACATGCCAAATCCATGGTCGGCTGGTCCGACCTTCCAGCCGACCTGAGCGATACCGCACGGCTTGCCCGGCTCTCGGCGCATCTGCCAGAGGGCGCGCTTGTGGTCTCGTCCGATCTCATCCGTGCACGTGCCACGGCCGATGCCATCGCCGGGCCACGCCTGCGCCTTGCCGACGAGTGTGACCTGCGGGAAATCCATTTCGGTGACTGGGAATTGCAGGGGTTTGACACGATCCCCGACCAGACCCGCCTGCGCGCCTTCTGGGAACATCCGGGCGATGTCCGCCCGTCCGGCGGCGAAAGCTGGCACGAGGTTTCGGCTCGCGTCTCGCGTGCGGTGGCTCGGCTGCGCGCGACCCATCCGGGGCGCGATATCGTCGCGGTGGCGCATATGGGTGCGATCCTCACGCAAGTGCAGGCGGCGCTCGGGATCACCGCCTACGACGCCTTCGCGCACCGCATCGACAACCTCTCGGTAACCGAACTGCACTGGTTGGACGGCGGCTGGCAGTCGAGGGGCATCAATCACTGCCCGTGAGGCGTGTGGTCTTTTGCTGCCATTGATCGCTATGCCCATGCGCGGCGCAGGTCACCGACCGCAACAGGCTCAAACCTCAGGCGGCGACCTGATCCAGCAAATGCCCGGTCTTCGCGTAAATCAGACAGCCCTCATCTGAGAAGGGCGCATGTTCCGAAAGGTGCGGGCTGCGCAACCAAGTGCCTGCCGGATAGTCGCCGTGCTCGTCCTGAAACGTCCCCTCCAGCACGAAAATCTCTTCGCCGCCCCAATGGCGATGCCTGTCGAACCGGGTGCCGGGAGCCCAACGCACAAGCGCCACGTTCTCGTTCACAGCCGAATGCAGCGGCAGCACGCGCAAACCCTCGACATGACCGGGCCGAAACTCGGCCTCATTCGTGTCGATATGGAACTGATCGGTATCCGAAGGGTCGAACTGATGCAGCTTTACCAGGATGGTGCAGCCCTCGCGCGTATGCGGCTTGTGCCGCGTACCGATGGGATTGCGCACATAGGTGCCCGCCGGATAGTCCCCCGACTCGTCCGAGAACACCCCGTCAAGCACCAGGTATTCCTCACCACCGCCATGGCTATGTGCATCGAACCAGGAATCGGGCGCAAACCGCACGATGGTCGTGGCACGCGCCAGCTCTTCGCCAATCCGGTCGAGCATCATGCGCTCCACCCCGCCCGCAGGCGATGGCACCCACGTGTAATCCTCAGGACGGATCACGACCCGTTTCGAGAAATCGGCATTGATACGCATGACTGTCCTCCTCACAGGCACCTAAGCGCCGGGCGGGCGAATTCAAGCGGCGTCGATATTGGCCCGTGCCTCGGCAAAAGACAACAACCGGCGTGCCTTTTCGTCCCATAGGTGTAGCCGGGCATTGGCGAGGCTCTCGCGGATCGTCATCCGGTTGATCTGCGCGAGATGAGCGTGATCGCGCAGCACCTCGGGCAGGCGGTAAAACGGGATCCGGCTGTTGACGTGATGGACGTGGTGAATGCCGATATTGGCACTCAGCCATTGCAGCCAGCCGGGCAGCACATAATGCGAACTGCCCTCCAGGGCGGCATCGTGCAATTGCCAGTTTTCCTCGGCCTCCCAGTGGGTGCTCTCGAACTGGTGCTGCACGTAAAACAGCCAAACTCCCGCCGTCGCCGCCAGTACGGTCGAGGGCAGGAAGATCAGCAGGATCGGCATCAGCCCGCCGAACCAGCCGACAAGCGCGAGCACCGTCAACAGCACGGCATTGGTGGCCATGGCGCTGACCCAATACCGCGCGCGGCCCATGAAGCCGAGCGGTAGCCGGTTCTCCAGCAGGAAGATGTAGCCCGGCCCCAGCCCGAACAACACCACCGGGTTGCGGTAGAGCCGGTACTTCAGACGCTGGAACGGCGTGAGGTCCGCATATTCCGCCACCGTCAGGGTGTGGATATCGCCGATTCCACGCCGCCCCAGGTTGCCCGAGGAACTGTGATGGATCGAATGCGAATGTCGCCAGACATCATAGGGCGTCAGCGTCACCACGCCCAGCGCGCGCCCGAGCCAGTCGTTGAGCGTCCGGCTCTTGAAAAAGGCTCCATGACCGCAATCATGCTGGATCGCGAACAGGCGCAACAGGAACGGAGCCACGCAGACCGCCAGCACAAGGCTCAGCGCATAACTGACCGACAGCGCCCACCAGGCCAGTCCCCAGAGCACGAGGAACGGAACAAGCGTGACGGCCAGCTCGAAGGCGGCACGGGGGGAACTCGGCTCACGGTACTTTGCGAGGAGCTGCGCCCATTCCCTGCCGGCCCGTGTATCGGGCTGTGGCAGGACGGGATTGGAATGATCGGGCATGTGCCTGCTTTTTTGGTATCGTTGGCGAACTGCATAGAGGATTGGCGAAGGTTTGCAAATGCTGCGTTGCTCACTACCCTGCGCTATTTGACCACGGCGGGTCCTCTGCGGCCCCCCGCGTCATGCCAAAGCCCCGCAGACCAAGCCTGCGGGGCTTTGGATTTCACTTTGGACGGCGGCCCGGTCAGCTCTTCTTCTTGCCCTTGATGGGGGCCCAGATCCGCTTGTTGGTGAGATAGAGCAGCACCGACAGCACGGTCAGGAAGATCACCCCAGACAGGCCCGCATGCTTGCGCGCCATCATCTTTGGCTCCGCCGTCCACATCAGGAAAGCGGCGACATCCTTGGATTGCTGTTCCAGCGTTGCCTCGGTGCCGTCATCATATTCGACATCGTCGCCCCAGAGCGGCTGCGCCATCGCGATCCAGCTGCCGGGCACGGTCGGGTGACCGTGCTCGTCCTTGCATTCCTCGGGATAGCCGCCGGCGGTAAAGGCGACGTTATAGCTGCCCTCGAAATCCTCCGGCGCACATTCCGGCGGATCCTCATAACCGACCATCAACGAGTAGATGTATTCCGCCCCGCCCATGCCGTTGAAAAGCTGGCTGAGCCCGGTACCGTATGGTCCGTGGAACCCGGCGCGCTTTTTCGCCATCAGCGACAGGTCGGGTGCGTTTTCCAGTTGCGACATCGGGAAATGATCGGTCGGTTTCGCGGGCCGGAAATCGTCGAGTTCCTCGTCATAGACCTCGAACTGCTCGGCATAGGCGCGCATCTGATCAGCGGGCAGGTGCGGCCCGCCCTCATCTGCGAGCGTGCGCAGCGGCACGTATTGCAGACCGTGGCAGGCCGAACAGACCTGCGTATAGACCTTGAGGCCACGCTGAAGCTGGTTCTGGTCGAACTTGCCGAACGGCCCCTCGAAGGAAAAGTCGACATCCTCGATATGCGCCTCTCCCCCGGCAGCCAACGCGCCACCGGCCGAAAGGGACAGCGCCACGAGGGCCGCAATGCCTGTTTTCTTGAACATTGTCATCCGTCCTTTCTTATTCGGCGGGCGTTTCGGCCTTGCCATAATGCGCATCGAAATCCTCTTCGATGGTGGCAGGCTGCGCCTCGGGTTTCTCGATCACGCCAAGCAGCGGCAGGATCACCAGGAAGTAGGCGAACCAGTAGGCCGACCCGATCAGCGAGATGGTGGAATAGGGCGGCTCTGCTGGCATCGCCCCGGCCCACATCAGGACCACGAAGTCGATGCAGAGCAGCCAGAACCACCATTTGAACATCGGCCGATAGCGGCCTGAGCGTACCGATGAGGTATCGAGCCATGGCGCCAGCGCCATCACCGCAATTGCGCCGAACATTGCCAGCACGCCGAAGAACTTGGCGTCGATGATCCCGCCGGTAATCCAGCTTGCGAACATCACCACCCACACGTCGGAGGTAAAGGCGCGCAGGATCGCGTAGAACGGCAGGAAGTACCATTCCGGCACGATATGTGCGGGCGTCACCAGCGCATCGGCCTCGATATAGTTGTCGGGGTGGCCGAGATAGTTGGGCATGAAGCCGACGATCGCGAAAAACACGACCATGATCACGGCGAGCGCGAACAGATCCTTGATCACGAAATAGGGCCAGAACGGCAGCGTGTCCTTTTCGGCATCCGCCTTGGAGGTACGGCGCACTTCAACGCCTGTGGGGTTGTTGTTGCCTGTGGTGTGGAAGGCCCAGATATGCACCGCCACCAGCGCCGCGATCACGAAGGGCAACAGGTAATGCAACGAGAAGAAGCGGTTGAGCGTGGCATTGTCCACCGCCGGTCCGCCCAGAAGCCAAGTCTGGATCGCTTCGCCGACAAAGGGAATGGCACCAAAGAGGCCGGTGATCACCGTGGCCCCCCAGAACGACATCTGCCCCCAGGGCAGAACGTAGCCCATGAAGGCTGTCCCCATCATCATCAGGTAGATCAGCATGCCGATGATCCACGTGACCTCGCGCGGGGCCTTGTACGATCCGTAGTAGAGACCGCGGAAGATGTGCAGGTAGACCGCGACAAAGAACAATGACGCGCCATTCATGTGAAGGTAGCGGATGAAATGCCCGCCATTCACGTTGCGCATGATATGCTCGACCGAGGCGAAGGCCATGTCGACATGCGGTGTGTAATGCATCGCGAGGATGATGCCGGTGACGATCTGCAACACGAGGCAGAAGGTCAGGACAATTCCCCAGATCCACATCCAGCTGAGGTTCTTGGGGGTGGGAATCATGATGGTGTCATAAAGCAGCCCGACGATGGGCAGGCGTGTGTGAAGCCACTTTTCGCCACCCGACTTGGGCTCGTAATGATCATGTGGAATACCGGACATGTGCGCGTTTCCTTATCCCAATTTGATTGTCGTGTCGTCCGTGAACTCGGCGACAGGAATGTGCAAATTCTCGGGCGCGGGGCCTTTGCGGATCCGACCAGCGCTATCATAGTGCGAGCCGTGGCAGGGGCAGAACCAGCCTCCGAAATCCCCGGCGCCGTCGCCAATCGGTACGCAGCCCAGATGGGTGCAGACGCCGATCTCGACCAGCCATTCTCCCGCCTCATCAAGTGTGCGGTTCTCATCAATGGCAGGTGCGTCGCCGGGAATGTTGGGATTGCGCGCGATCTTGTCGGGCAGTTCGCTCAATTCAACCTGACGGGCCGCCTCGATTTCCTTTTCCGTACGGCGACGGATGAAGACCGGCTTGCCCAAATACTTGACGCTGATCTGCGTGCCGGGCTCGACCCCGCCCACATCGACGCGGATTGAGGACAGGGCCTGCACATCCGCTGACGGGTTCATCTGGTTGACCAGCGGCCAGACGGCCGCCCCTGCGGTGACGGCACCCGCTCCGGCGGTGGCGTAGTAGAGGAAATCCCTCCGGGTGCCTTCGTGATCTTCTGCGTGGGACACGAGGTTTACTCCATTATATCAGAGCCGCTTACGGCCTCATACGGTGTTCGGGCCACAGGATTCCCGCGACCGCTCTGCCCGGCTATTTAGCGGGGGTTTCTCCACCCGTCCAGCCTCCATTGCCGGAAGAAGCAGTCAGAGCGCGCATCTGTCGCGCTTGTTACCTCGCAAGCAATGGGTTACGCGACCTCCGGCGCGGTCAGCGCCATGCTCTCGCGACCGCAAAACCCGGCATACCAGGCCTCCAGTGCCGGTCGCCCGGTGCGCCATCCGCGCGCCGCGTGGCGGAAATCGAGATAGCCCAGTGCGCAACCCATGGCGATGTGGCTCATGTCGAGCGGTCCGGCCAGGTGGCTCATCCAGCGCGCCTCGACCGCGTCGAGCGCCCTGGCGACCTTGGCCCATTGCGCCTCGACCCAAGGGGCATATTGCATATCCTCGGGGCGAAAGCGCGCCTCATAGGTCATCAGCACGGCGGCATCCATGATCCCCTCGGCGGTGGCCTCCAGCGTCAGCACCTCCCAGAGCCGCGCCTGCGGGTAAAGCCCGGCCCTCGCCATGTCATCGAGATAGCGGGTGATCACCCGGCTGTCATAGAGCGTGGATTCTCTCTCGCGGATCAAGGCCGGGATCTTGCCCAGCGGATTGGCCGATATGGCGCGCGGATCGGTCTCCAGCGGGGTGGTGGCCAGGTTTACGACCTCGACGCGGTCAGAAAGCCCGGTCTCGAGCAGCACGACGCGCACCTTGCGCACGAACGGAGAAAGCGGAGAGGCAATGAGTTGCATGGATGGGTTCCTGTGAATGTTTCAGGTCAGACGCTATGTGTACTCGGACGGGCTGTAAAGCAGGGTTGGCCTGGAGATGGCGTGCGCCTCTGCCACCCATGCGCGGATCATCCCTGAAACCGCCGATTTCCGCTTCAGTCCCTTCATCGCGCGCTGCCTACTCTGCCGCCCGAAACACCATCTCGCGGCCCGCCTCGTTGGTCAGGAGCAGCGTATCGCCCGCGACTTCGACCAGCGTCATCGCTGCGAGGGTGCGCAGGTAACGGGTTTCAGCCTCTAGATCGGGGCAGGTGCGCTTGGTGGTGCCGAGCGCTTCGGCGCGGAACCAGGGATAGGGCAAGGTCTGCGCGCCGGAATAGCGGTTGCAGGGGGCCTCTCCCGCAAGGCTGCCTTCCTGAGGAAAGCTTAGCGTCACGCGGGCAGTAAATGGCGTGCCGTCGATGCTGTGCAGCACCCATGTGGCCCCGCCCCCGCCATGGCCCGAGATCGTCTCGTCCTTGCAATAGCCAAGGATGGACATGGCGATGAGCAGGAGTGCGGAGCGCATCCACCTTACCTGAGCGCGAGGATCAGATCGACCAGCGAGCCGATGGCGGTGGCCGCCGTCTCGCAGGCACTCTCCTGCAAGCTCTGCAGGCCCTGCATGCCGGTGGCCGAGGCATAGAGGATGCGCGCCATTTCAGGGTTGCCGATGCCGCAGGCCGCCAGAAGATCGTGCAGCCGGGCAAGGCGGATATCATCCACGCCCGCCACCACGCGGGCCGCCAATGCATTGCCCTGCGCCCACGCACGAATCGCGGGCTCGGAGCGCAGCGCGGGGCTGTCGCTCGTCGCGCTGTCGGCGATGGTCTGGGCGGTGGCGCGCAGGCGGGCAGTGGCAGTGGCGCCTTGCGCGTCGAGCAGGGCCGCCTCTGCCTCGGTCTGCCAGAGCGCCAGAAGCGCGGCCTGAAAGCCCGGCACGTCATTGAAATGCCAGTAGAACGAGCCCTTTGTCGCCCCGACGCGGCGCGCCAGAGGCTCCGCGCCAAGGGTGCCGGGCCCACCCTCGCACAAGGCTGTGAGGCCGGTCAGCAGCCAGTCGTCACGGGTGAGGCGGGGGCGGCGTCGTGCGATCATGACCAAGGTTTACGCCCGCTGCCGCACTGCCGCAAGGGTTGCGAATGCCACGCCGCGTCAAGTGAGCGTCAAGAAACTTTTACCAAACCGTCGCAAACTCTTTGAGTTCGCGGCGTAGGTGGGGCGCAAACCAAGGGGGCATCATTCGTGCTGAGCATCGACGCGCTGACCAAGACATTTGGCCGCAACACCGCAGTGGACAAGGTGACATTTACCGTCGCGAAACCGGCGATGATCGGGATCATCGGGCGGTCCGGGGCGGGCAAATCCACCTTGCTGCGGATGATCAACCGGCTGACCGATGCGTCCTCGGGCCAGATCATGTTCGAAGGGCGCGACGTGACCGCGCTCCGGGGCAAGGAAAAGCGCGCCTGGCAGTCGCAATGCGCGATGATCTTTCAACAATTCAACCTCGTGCCGCGGATGGATGTGGTGTCGAACGTGCTGCATGGCACGCTCAACCGCCGCTCGGTGCTGGCGACGATGTTCAACCTCTATCCCGATGCGGACATTCACCGCGCCATCGAGATTCTCGACCGGCTGGGCATCGCCGATCATGCGCCTAAACGTGCCGAGGCGCTCTCGGGCGGGCAGCAGCAACGGGTGGCCATTGCCCGCGCGCTGATGCAGGACCCCAAGATCGTGCTGGCGGACGAGCCGATTGCCAGCCTCGACCCGATGAATGCGCAACTTGTGATGGATGACCTGCGCCGCATCCACGAAGAGGACGGGCGCACGGTGATCGCCAACCTGCACACGCTCGATACCGCGCGGCGCTATTGCGACCGGGTGATCGGGATGCTGCATGGCCGCGTGGTGTTTGACGGCACGCCGGAGCAACTCACCACCGGCGTGGCGCGCGACATTTACGGGGCCGATGCGAGCTTTTCCGAGGAAAGCACATCGACCTCCATCGAAACGCTGGACCGGGGCACCTTGCGCGCGCTGCGCGAAGCCGAGGCCGCGGTCTGACGACCCCCTGGCCCGCCGGGGGGTGGCGGGCCGACAACCCAAGACAATCCAACCGGAGAGAGACACACATGACCAAACTGTTTGCTGCCATCGTGGCCACTACCGCTCTCGTCAGCCCCGCGCTGGCGCAGGACAAGATCGAAGAATTCCGCATCGGCGTGCTGGGCGGCGAGAACGCGCAGGACCGTATGGCCTCGAACGAGTGCTACCGCGCGGCTGCCGAAGACCTGCTCGGCGTGCCGGTCAAGCTGTTCACCCCCGCCGATTATGATGGCGTGATCCAGGGTCTGCTGGGCGGCACGCTCGATATGGCGTGGCTCGGGGCCTCGGCCTATGCCAAGACCTACCTGACCGATCCCGACGCCGTCGAGCCGGTCATGGTCAAGACCAACATGGACAAGTCCTACGGCTATTACTCGGTGGGCTTTGCCCGCAAAGACAGCGGCATCACCTCGCTCGACGACATGGAAGGCAAGACCTTCGGCTTCGGCGATCCGAACTCCACCTCGGGCTACCTGATCCCCTCGATCGAGATCCCGACGCATAGCGACGAGATCACCATGGCATCGGGCGAGTATTTCGGTGAGGTCAAGTTCACCGGCGGTCACGAGCAGACCATCGTCGCGGTCGCCAATGGCGATATCGACGCGGGCGTGACCTGGGCCGACGGCATGGGTGCGTGGGAAGACGGTTACAACTCCGGCGCACTGCGCAAGGCTGCCGATGCGGGCCTCGTGGACATGAACCAGATCGTCGAGATCTGGAAGTCGAAGCCGATCCCCGAAGGCCCGATCGTTCTGCGCAAGGCGCTGCCCGAGCGCGTCAAGCTGGACATCACCACGCTCACCGCGTCGCTGCCCTATATGGACGCCGATTGCGCCTATAACTTCATGGCCGGTGAAGCGCTCGGCTTCCAGCCGATCAACCACGATGCGTATCTGTCGATCATCGAGGCGCGCAAGTCCAAGATGTAAGCCGTCAGGGCTGACATTCGGGCCGGGCCTGCCATGTGCGCAGGCCCGGCCGCATTTGACGGGGGACGGGGCATGAGCGATCTGACGGCAGGGCGGGCGGGCGCGGCACGGGTGCACGACGTGCAATCCGCCTATATGGCGATGACCCGGCGCAAGCGGCTTTACGGCAGCGTGATGCTGATCGTGTTCATCGCGCTGATGGTCTCGGGCTTTCAGGTGGCCGACGGGCGCAACGCGGGCGGATTCTGGGACGGGATCGGCAATATATTCCAGTTCCCCGGCGAGGTACTGGCCGAGGCAAGCGAGAAGATCGCCAATCTGCCCGGCCTGATGTGGAAATTCCTGCCCTCGCTGATTGAGACGATCAACATCGCGGCGGCGGCCACCCTTCTGGGAGCGATGCTTGCGGTTCTGATCTCGCTCTTGTCGACACGGGGCCTTGCGAAATGGCCGCGCCTGATCGGGGTGTTTCGCCGGGTGATGGATATCCTGCGCGCGGTGCCCGAAATCGTGATTGCGCTGGTGCTGATCTTCATCCTTGGCGGGGGGCCGGTGCCCGCGATGATCGCCATCGCGCTGCATACCGTCGGCGCGCTGGGCAAGCTCTTTTCCGAGGTGAACGAGAACGCGAGCCTCAAGCCCGTCGAGGGCCTGCATTCGGTCGGCGCCACATGGGGACAGCGGATGTGGCTCGGCGTGATCCCGCAGGTCGCCCCCAATTACCTCAGCTACGCGCTGCTGCGCTTCGAGATCAACATCCGCGCCTCGGCGATCCTCGGCTTCGTCGGTTCGGGCGGCATCGGCTATGACCTCAAGAACGCCTTCAGCTGGGGCCAGGGTCGCTATGACGAGGTGGCGGCGATCTTCCTGCTGCTGTTCGGGACCATCGTCTTTTTCGACCAACTGTCGAGCCGCTACCGCAACAAGCTGATCGGGGGAGAGTGAGACCATGACCATGGCAAGCGATGCAGGCTTTGACGCCTCCGGGTTCTTTCGGCGCAAGCGGTGGATGGCCTTTGGTATCCCGACGGTGATCCTCGCCTATTTCGTCTATATCTTCTTTGCTTTCGACATTCCGGGGCTGACGGATCGCGCGCGGATGGACAACGCGCGTATCCTTGTGGCCGACAGCTACAGCTACAAGACCCGTGTCACCCGCGACAACCGCACTGGTGATCTGAGCATCGCGGTCGAGGGTGAGAACAAGGGCACATGGCCTGAGGGGCGCAGTCCCGATTGGGTGAGCGTCGAGAGTGAGGATCGCACGCGCGTGGCGCTGAAACACGGGCACGAGGTGCTGATCGGCGGCAACACGCTGCGCTATGACGTGCCGGGTTATGGGCTGATCACGGCCGAGGTGTCGCGGCGCGAGGGCGTGGTGCTTGACCTGCCCACCGACACGGTGCCGGACTGGATCAGCGCAAGCAGCGCGCGCGTCGATATCACCACCGAGGGTGGCCGCGTGACACTCACCAAGGCGCGCACCGAGGTGATGCGCTATGCCTTCGGCTGGGAGCTGTTCTGGTTCACCCTCGACAGCCCGTTCTACGGCAAGAGCTTTGGCGAGTTGGCGGGGCTGGTCGTTTCGGGCGACCGCGTCGTCGAGGGCAAGAGCAACCTTGCTGCCATCATCCACGACATCTGGAACAACAAGATGTGGCAGCACAAGGATGTGATGTGGGCGATCTTCGAGACCATCCTGATGGCCTTTCTCGGCACCATGGGCGCGGCCATCGTGGCGCTGCCACTGGCCTTTGCGGCGGCGCGCAATTTCTCGCCGCTGATGGCGGTGCGCGCCATGGTGCGGCGGGTTTTCGATTTCGTGCGAGGTGTTGATGCGCTGATCTGGACGATCATCCTCGCCCGTGCCTTCGGCCCCGGCCCGCTCACGGGTGCGCTGGCGATCCTGCTGACCGATACCGGCACCTTCGGCAAGCTCTTCTCCGAGGCGCTGGAAAATGTCGACAAGCGCGAGATCGAAGGCGTGCAATCCACCGGTGCCAGGCCGCTGCAACGCTACCGCTTCGGGGTCATCCCGCAGATCACCCCGATCCTGCTGAGCCAACTGCTCTATTACCTCGAATCCAACACCCGCAGCGCCACCATCATCGGCGCGATCACCGGCGGCGGCATCGGCCTGCTGCTGACCCAGGCGATGATCACGCAAAAGGACTGGGAAGAGGTGAGCTATTACATCATTCTCATCCTGACCATGGTGATGGTGATGGACACGGTATCGGGCTGGCTGCGGCGCAAACTCATCATGTCGGATGACAGTGGGCATTGAGGCTGCGGATTTGAGTATTTGAGCCATAAAGAAACCGAGGGTCTTGCGTTTCTTTATGGCAAAAACACTCGCGCCGCAGGCATTCATCTCTTGGGGGGGAAAGACATGCCGAGATTGCACACCGACGGGGCGGTGATCCACCCCGACTGCGAGATAACCGATTGCGAGTTCGGTGCCTATACCGAGGTCGGACGCGGCAGCCGTCTCGCGCATGTGGCGATGGGAGATTATTCCTATTGCGACCGGGCCTGCGATCTGGCCAATGCCGAGATCGGGCGATTTGCCAACCTTGCCAGCTACGTGCGGGTGGGGGCCACGGATCATCCGCTGGATCGGGCGTCCCTGCATCACTTCCTCTATCGCTCGTCCTCCTATTGGGAGGATGCCGAGGACGATGTGGCCTGGTTCGACAAGCGCCGCACGAGGGTGGCGCGGATCGGGCATGACACCTGGATCGGGCATAACGCGCAGGTGAAACCGGAGGTGACGGTGGCCCATGGCGCGGTGGTGGCGGCGGGCGCCGTGGTGACACGCGATGTGGCCCCTTACATGATCGTGGCAGGCATGCCCGCCAAGCCGCTGCGCGCGCGACTGCCCCCCGATCTTGCTGAGCGGATGATGGCGCTGGCGTGGTGGGACTGGGATCATGCGCAGCTGCGCGACAACCTCGGGGATTTCCGCGCGCTCACAGCCGAGGCGTTTCTGGAAAAACATGGCGGCTAGGCAAAAAGGCGGCCACGAGGGCCGCCTTGCAGATGCTGAAATCGCGTGGGGTGAAAGGGCAGCTTCAATATGGGGCGGGCTTAACCGGTTCGTGTGACAGTGCCATGACGCGGCGCAGATTTTCAGGGATCGGAGAGCGTCAGCGTGATCCGGTCGCCCGCGAACCATGTGCGCCCGTATTCGATGGGGTGGCCGTCGGGGTCAATGTTCACCGCCGTTGTGCGAAGGATCGGCGCGCCGGGGTTCAGATGCAGATGCAGCGCCTGGGTGGGGCTGGCGAGTTTCGCGGTCAGCCGGGTCGAGGCGCGGGTGTAATCCGCGATCCCCTGTTCGCGCAGCGCCTCGGTCACGGATGTGAGGCGGCGCAGCGCCTGCGGCAGATCCGGGAACCGCGCGGCTGGAAACGTGCTGCGGAAGGTGGCGACCGGCATACCATCGGCCAGCGACAGCCCGTCATAGACATGCACCTGCGCGCCGGGGGCAAGGCAGAGCGCCTCGGCCTCGGCGGCATCTGCCGCGCGTGTCTCGAGGGCCAGGATTTTCTTGGCCGGCAGGCGACCGGCGGCGCGCAGGTTCTGGTGAAAGCGCACCCGCGTGCCGATCGGGTAATCGGTCGGGCGATGCGAGACAAAGGCCCCGGCCCCGCGCCGGGTAAAGATCACCCCGGCCTCGGAGAGTTCGCCAAGCGCGCGGCGCACGGTGTGGCGGTTGACGCCGAAGCGGCTGGCAAGCGCCGCCTCGGTCGGCAGCTTGTCGCCGGGCGCGTAGCGCGCTGCGGCGATATCCGCGCTCAGGCTGTCATGGATCGCGCGCCACAGCGCATCGGGTTTGTCTCGGGTCATGTCATGGAAAATTCACGGGCTGCGGCCTTGTTTGAAGCCGGGGATTCAGGTATTGATTTGTCTAGTTGTATAGCAATACCGACAAATCCGCAAGGTGTCTGCATGATCGAAAATTCAGAGCGGAAGGCATGGATGGGCCTGCTGGCGCGTGCGCCTGCCGGGGAGCTGAACAGGCTGTGGTCCGAGGCCGGGCTGACCCCCGATTACGCCCATCTGCGCCCGCCCGAGGTGGGTGGCGTCATGGTGCGCGGTCGCGCAGGGGCCACAGGCGCGCCGTTCAATCTGGGCGAGATGACGGTGACCCGCTGCGCAGTGCGGCTGCCCGATGGGACCGTCGGGCACGGCTATGTGCAGGGGCGTGGCAAGACCCATGCGACGGAGGCGGCGTTGATTGATGCACTGATGCAGGGGGGTGCGGCCGAGACCCTGCGCGCGGCGATCCTGTCGCCGCTGCAAGAGGCAGAGGACGCCCGCCGCACCGCCCGCGCCGCCCGTGCTGCGGCCACCAAGGTGGATTTCTTTACCATGATGCGGGGAGAGGATTGATGCAGGCAGATACCCTGAGCGGCGGATTTGCGGCCCCCCCGGTCGATGCGGCCCATGCCTTTCGCGCGGTGATGCGCGTGATGGCCCGGCCCGGGACGATTGAGGCGGTAACGGGGGCCACGCCGCCCACCCCCCTGTCGGTCGCGGCGGGCACGGTGCTGCTCACGCTGTGCGACCCGGAGACGCCGGTCCATCTGGCGGGCGAAGCCGATTGTCAGAGCGTCCGCGACTGGATCACCTTTCATACCGGCACGCCGCTGGTGGAACGGGCAGAGGCGATGTTCGCGCTCGGCAGGTGGGAGGCGCTCATGCCATTCGACGACTTCGCGCGGGGCACGTCCGAGTATCCCGACCGTTCGGCCACGCTGATCGTCGAGATGGACCGGCTGGAGGCCACCGGCGCGCGACTGACCGGCCCGGGGATCGCAGACACGGCCGCGCTCTCGCTGCCCGAGGTAACGGCGTTTCAGGCCAATGCGAGGGCCTTCCCGCTCGGCCTCGATTTCCTCTTCACCTGTGGCGACCGTATCGCGGCCCTGCCGCGCAGCACCCGCGTGGAGGGCCAATAGATGTATGTCGCAGTCAAAGGCGGTGAGCGCGCCATCGACAACGCCCATGCCTGGCTCGCCGAGGAGCGGCGCGGCGATACCGCCGTGGCGGAGCTGAGCGTCGCGCAGATCCGTGAGCAACTGAGCCTTGCCGTCAACCGAGTCATGGCAGAGGGGTCGCTCTATGATCCAGATCTTGCCGCGCTTGCCATCAAGCAGGCGCGTGGCGATCTGATCGAGGCGATTTTCCTGATACGCGCCTATCGCACCACGCTGCCGCGTTTCGGGGCCTCGCATCCGGTCGAGACCGCCGTGATGCGCTGCAACCGGCGCATCTCGGCCACGTTCAAGGACGCGCCGGGCGGGCAGGTGCTGGGGCCGACTTTCGATTACACGCACCGCCTGCTCGATTTCAAGCTGGCCGCCGAGGGTGAAACACCGCAAGCCCCCGAGGCCCCGCCACAGCCCGGACCGACGCCGCATATCATGGGCTATCTCAACCGCGAGGGGTTGATCGAGGCGGAGGTGCCGAATGAGGCGACCCCGCCGGACCTAACCCGCAAGCCCATGGAACTGCCCGCCGACCGCGCGCTGCGCCTGCAGGCGCTGACGCGGGGCGATGAGGGATTCATCCTCTCGCTCGCCTACTCGACGCAGCGCGGCTATGCCCGCAACCACGCCTTTGTCGGCGAATTGCGGATCGGGGCCGTGGCGGTGGAGATGGACATTCCCGAACTGGGCTTTGCCATCGAGTTGGGCGAGATCATCCTCACCGAATGCGAAACGGTCAACCAGTTCAAGGGGTCGAAAACCGAGCCGCCGCAGTTCACCCGGGGCTATGGCCTCGTCTTTGGTCAGACCGAGCGCAAGGCCATAGCCATGGCGCTGGTCGACCGTGCGCTGCGCTGGAAAGAGCTGGGTGAGGAGGATCAGGGGGCGCCCGCGCAGGACGAGGAATTCGTGCTGATGCATGCCGACAACATTCAGGCGACGGGCTTTCTGGAACATATCAAACTGCCGCATTACGTCGATTTCCAGTCCGAATTGGAACTGGTGCGCAAACTCCGCCGCGAGGCCGAGGGCGCAGCCCACCGGGAGGCGGCGGAATGAGTATTTATGGAACGATGAACATGGGCGCGTCAGCCTTTCGGCGGCGTGTCGTCATCTTGCCGGTAGAGACCGGGAAAAAGTTGTCTGCGGATGATAAACAGAAGAATGCCAATCAGGATCGGAATGATCCAAGCGAATTCCGCAAGCTCTCCGCCGTGGCGAAAGTAATTGTATCGGAACAGGGAAATCATACTCATGGCAAAGACATAGCCGTTTCCCCGTTTGCTTGGCAAGACGGTGGGGTCCGCCCATGACCCTCATTGTCTTTGACATCGGCAATGTCCTCCTCCGCTGGGACCCGCAGGCGGCCTTTCGCCATGCCATCGGCAGCGACGCCGAGATTGACGCGGTGCTGCATGAGGTAGGATTCTACGACTGGAACTATGAGCAGGACCGGGGCCGTAGCCGCGCCGACGCGGTGGCAGCGATTGCCGCAAACTGGCCGCAACATGCCGATCTCATGGACGGCTATTTCGACCGCTTCGGCCTGACCATCCAGAACCGCATCCAAGGGTCATGGGACATCGCCACCACGCTCAAGGATAGCGGTTACCGCCTCTGGGCGCTCACCAATTTCTCGGCCGATACCTGGCCGCAGGCGCTGGACCTGCATCCCGATCTGCCCGCGCTTTTCGAGGGCATCGTCGTGTCGGGGCGCGAGCGCATGGTCAAACCCGACCGCGAGATTTTCGATCTCCTCTGCGCCCGCGCCAATGCCGCACCCGAGGCGTGTTATTTCATCGACGACAGCGCCGACAATGTGGTCGGGGCCCGCGCCGCAGGCTGGCAGGCGCATCACTTCAACGGGCCCGAGGGCCTGCACGCCGACATGCGCAACCGGGGGCTTTTATGACCGATTACAACTTTGCTTATCTCGATGAGCAGACCAAGCGCATGATCCGCCGTGCCATTCTCAAGGCGCTGGCGATCCCCGGCTATCAGGTGCCCTTTGCCAGCCGCGAAATGCCGATGCCCTATGGCTGGGGCACGGGCGGCGTGCAGGTCTCTGCCGCCTGTCTCACGCCCACTGACACGCTCAAGGTGATCGACCAGGGTGCCGATGACACCACCAACGCGGTCTCGATCCGCAAATTCTTCGAGAAAACCGCGCAGGTTGCCACCACCGAGGAAACCGCCCGCGCCAGCCTGATCCAGACCCGCCACCGCATCCCCGAAGAACCGCTGACCGAGGATCAGATCCTCGTCTATCAGGTGCCGATCCCCGAACCGCTGCGGTTTCTCGAACCCTCCGAGGTCGAAACCCGCAAGATGCACAGCCTTGAGGAATATGGCCTCATGCATGTGAAACTCTATGAGGACATCAGCCAGCATGGCGCGATTGCCACCGCCTATGCCTATCCGGTCAAGGTCGAGGGGCGCTATGTGATGGATCCCTCCCCGATCCCCAAATTCGACAACCCGAAACTCAGCATGGCCGCGATCCAGCTTTTCGGCGCGGGGCGCGAACAGCGCATCTATGCCCTGCCCCCCTATACCCAGGTCGTCAGTCTGGATTTCGAAGATCACCCGTTTCAGGCAAGCAAGGCCGATCACGATTGCGACCTCTGCGGGGCCGCCGACAGCTATCTCGACGAGGTGATCACGGATGACGCGGGCGGGCGCATGTTCGTCTGCTCCGACACCGATTATTGCCGCGCGCGCCGCGCGGCGGGCCATATCGGCGCCCAGGGCGCCCCCTATGAAGAGGCCACAGCATGACCCCCCTCTTGCAGGTTCACGATCTTGCCAAGTTCTACGGCCCCCGCCGCGGCTGCGAGGGCGTCAGCTTTGATCTTTACCCCGGCGAGGTGATGGGCATCGTGGGCGAGAGCGGATCGGGCAAATCCACGCTCCTGTCCTGCCTTGCCGGGCATCTGCCCCCAGACCGGGGCGAAGTCATTTTTGACACCCGCGGCCACGGCCCCCGCGACACGCTCACCATGTCCGAACCCGAACGGCGGATGCTCATGCGCACGGATTGGGCCTTTGTGCATCAACACGCCCGCGACGGGCTGCGCATGGGGGTTTCGGCGGGCGGCAATGTGGGCGAACGCCTGATGGCCGTGGGCGCGCGGCATTACGGCGATATCCGCGATCAGGCGATCGACTGGCTCGGACGGGTCGAGATCGCCGCCGACCGCGTCGATGACAAACCACAGGCGTTTTCGGGCGGCATGCAGCAGCGTCTGCAAATCGCCCGCAACCTCGTGACCGGCCCGCGCCTTGTGTTCATGGACGAACCCACCGGCGGGCTCGATGTCAGTGTTCAGGCGCGGCTCTTGGACCTGTTGCGCGGCTTGGTGCGCGAGATGGGCCTCTCGGCCATTATCGTCACGCATGATCTGGCGGTGGTGCGCCTCTTGGCGGATCGGCTGATGGTGATGAAGGATGGCCGCGTGGTCGAGCACGGGCTGACCGATCAGGTGCTTGATGATCCGCAACACGGCTACACGCAATTGCTCGTCTCCAGCGTGTTGCAGGTCTGACCGATGAAAGGGACGCATGCCATGATCGAGATCGAAAACCTGAGCAAGAGCTTTACCCTGCACAATCAGGGCGGCGCGATCATCCCGGTGATGGCGGGGGCGCATCTGCGCGTGGCGCGCGGTGAATGCGTGGCCCTCACCGGCAGTTCGGGCGCGGGCAAATCCACCCTGATGCGGATGATCTACGGCAATTACCGCGCCAGCGCGGGCCGGATCATGGTGGGCGAGACCGACATCGCCCAAGCTGCGCCGCGCGAGATCATCCAGCTCCGGCGAGACACGCTCGGCTATGTCAGCCAGTTCCTGCGCGTCGTGCCGCGCGTGCCGACGCGCGAGGTGGTGGCCGAGCCGCTGCTGACCCTTGGTGTGGCGCGGGCAGAGGCCATTGCGCGCGCCGAGGCGCTGCTTTCGCGGCTCAACATCCCTCAGGCGCTGTGGTCGCTGAGCCCCACGACCTTTTCGGGTGGCGAGCAGCAGCGGGTGAACATCGCGCGCGGCTTTGCCCACGCCTTTCCCGCGCTTCTGCTCGATGAGCCGACAGCCAGCCTCGATGCCGCCAATCGCGAGGTGGTTCTGACCCTGATCGAGGAGGCCAAGGCGCGCGGGGCGGCGATCATCGGCATCTTTCACGACGAGACCGCGCGCGCCCGGGTCTGCGACCGCGCTGTCGATGTGGGCGCATTTGCCCCGGGGCGGGCGGCATGAAACAAAGCCGTCTCATCGCCGTGGTCGGCCCCTCGGGCGTGGGCAAGGACACGCTGATGCGCGCCATGGTTGCCGAACGCCCCGGCTTGCGCCGCGTGCGCCGGGTCATCACCCGGCCCGCCGACGATGGCGGCGAGGGGCATGAGCCGGTGACCGAGGCCGAGTTCGAGGCGCGCCGCAAGGAGGGTGGCTTTGCCCTCGACTGGCGCGCGCATGGGCTGCGCTACGGGGTGCCGGTGGGTATCTGCATGGATCTCGGCGCGGGGCGGGACCTGCTGGTCAACCTGTCGCGCGGGGTGCTGGCGCAGGCACAGGCGCGCTATCCGCGCCTGATCGTGCTGCATCTGACGGCGGCACCCGAGGTGCTGGCCGCGCGCCTGGCCACACGCGGGCGCGAAGATGCAGGCGATATCGCCGAGCGACTGGAGGGCGTGGACATGGCCTTGCCCGACGGGGATTGGCCCGTGGTGACGCTCGACACCGATGCCCCTGTCGGGCGGCTGGCCAAGCGGGCGGTCAAGCTGGTCTACGGAGTCAAGACATGACGCGCGATCAGGTGAAACCGGCCTTGCGCGTCCTCGCCCATCAACGACAGCGCGTCGATGGGGAAGGGGCGCGGCAGGAGCGGCAGGAATTGCGCTGCGAGGATATCACGCAGCGCGGGCAATTCGGAGTTGGGCCGCTTGCCGGTGAGGGTGATGTGAAAGCGAAAGCCCTCCATCACATGCGGATAGCCCCATTCCATGAGCCGCGCCTCCTGATCAGGGCTCAGCACGCCCGCGCGGCGGCGGGCCAGTTCCGCTGCCGAGAGCGGGGCACGAAACGGCTCGAACGCGCGCACGGTCTGGGCGGCAAGCGCATCGAGCGCGGTGGTGTCCCCCTCGGGCATCAGCGCCAGAAACCGGCCAAGCGCGGTGACGGTGAGGCCGTCGAGCAGGACCGGCCGCGCCTGCGCGCAGAACCGCGCAAAGGCATCGCGCAAAGCTGCCTCGTCCTGCCCCTCGGCCAGCCGGAACGGCGGTTTCATCGTGGCATGCAGCCCGTACTTGCGTGGGGCCTCGGTGATCTCAGCCACCCGTGCGGGCAGGCCTGTCACCTCGGGATGCGCGACCTCGGCGCCCCGCGCCGCATCCCATCCGAGCCAACTCGTGCCGAACTCCGAAAACGCCCCCTCGGGCGGCGTATAATAGACAGCGTAGCGGGTGAAGTGCATGGGCCTTCTCATCGGTTTGACGCCCTCTGCTAGGAAAGCGTGACAGTGACATGACAGAAACCTTCAGTCTCGCCAATGCCATGTTGGTCCTGCCCGACGAGGTCTGCCACGGATCGGTGCAGGTGACGGACGGCCAGATCACTGCCATCGACACCGGCACAAGCGTGCCCAAAGGGGCGGTAGATTGCTGTGGCGATTACCTCGCCCCGGGGCTCATCGAGTTGCATACCGACAATCTGGAGCGTCATATCCAGCCCCGCCCCAAGGTCGACTGGCCGCATGACGCCGCCATCCTCGCCCACGACGCGGAACTGGCCAGCACCGGGATCACCACGGTATTCGACGCGATGCGCGTGGGATCGGTGCCCACCGGAGTGGGGCGTTACAAGAAATATGCGCGTGGCCTCGCCGATGAACTCCTGAGCCTGCGCGCCGAAGATGCGCTCAGGATCAGCCATTTCCTGCACCTGCGCGCCGAGGTCTGTTCCGAGACGCTGGAAGAGGAGATGGAGGAATTCGGGCCTGAAGACCGTGTCGGTATCGTCAGCCTGATGGACCACACGCCGGGGCAGCGGCAGTTTCGCGACGTGACCAAGCTAGAAGCTTACATGAAGGGCAAACACGCCCTTAACGATGCCGAATTCGAGGCCCATGTCGCGCAGTTGAAGGCGCTGCGCGCCGCCAATGGCGACAGGCACGAGGCCGCCGCCGTGGCCCATGCGGCGCGCTATGGCGCGGTGCTGGCGAGCCATGACGACACCACCGAGGCGCAGGTCGCGGTGTCGCATGGCCATGGCATCCGGCTGGCGGAATTTCCGACTACGGTGGAGGCGGCGCGCGCCTGCCATGCGCGCGGCATCTCCGTCATCATGGGCGCGCCCAATCTGATCCGGGGCGGCTCGCATTCCGGCAATGTCGCCGCCAGCGATCTCGCTGATCTCGACCATCTCGACATCCTGTCGTCGGATTACGTGCCATCGGCGCTGCTTTTGGCGGCGGTGCAACTGGGCCACCGCTGGGACAACATGGCGCGCGGGCTGGCCACCGTCACGATGAACCCGGCCCGCGCCGTGGGGCTCATGGATCGCGGGCGGATTGAACTGGGCACGCGCGCCGATCTCCTCCGCTTCAGGATGCGTGGCAATGCGCCTGCCCTGCGCGGGGTCTGGTCGCGGGGGTTGCGGGCGGGCTAAGCCAGTGCTTTGACAAGGCGGCAGAGGGAGCGCATAACGGGCGCGATTTCAATCGCTTGCCCCGGAGAGTCCCATGACAGCGCCGCTATTCGATATCCCCCCCGCCCCGCTTGTCCCGGTCGAGGGCGAGGTCGGGGCCTTTCCGGTGCGGCGGATTTTTTGCGTCGGGCGAAATTATGCCGCCCATGCCGCCGAGATGGGCAACGAGGTGGACCGCGAGGCGCCGTGGTATTTTAACAAATCGGCGAATGACATCTGCCTGAGCGGGACGACGATCCCCTATCCTCTGGAAACCGCCAACTGCCACTACGAGATGGAATTCGTCGTCGCCATCGGCGCGCCTGCCTTCCGCATCCCCGAGGCTGAGGCGCTGACGGCGGTCTACGGCTATGCCTGCGGTATCGACCTGACCCGCCGCGACCTGCAAGGCGTGGCCAAGGAAAAGCGCCGCCCGTGGGATCTCGGCAAGGATTTCGAGCATTCCGCGATCATCGCCCCGATCACGCCCAGGGCAGCGTTTGGCGAGATCGCCGATCAGGTGATCCGGCTGGCGGTGGATGGCACGGTGACGCAAGAGGCGCGGCTGTCGGACATGGTCTGGTCCGTGCCCGAGATCATCGCCCACCTGTCGCGGTTTTATCACCTGCAACCGGGGGATCTGATCTATACCGGCACGCCTGCCGGTGTCGGGCCGGTGGGGCCGGGCAATGTGCTGCTGGGCGAGGTCGATGGCCTTGCCCCTCTTCATCTGAGCATCGGCCCGGCGGAGTGAGAGGCATGGCCAGTAGCCGTCTGCAACACATGCCGGTGACCCTCTTCACCGTGGTGATGGGGCTGTGCGGCTTTACCCTGGCGCTGCGCGCGGGCGAGGCGGCTATGGGGCTGGGCCATCTTGCCTCTGCCGGGGCACATTGGCTGACCATGGCGATCTTTGCCTGTATCGCCCTGGGCTATCTGGCCAAGCTGCTGCGCCATCCAAGCGCCGTGCAGGCGGAATGGCAGCATCCCGTGAAACTTGCGTTCTTCCCGGCGATTTCCATAGCACTGGTGCTGATGTCCATCGTCATGCTGGTGCCCTATCCGGGGCTGGCGCGGGCGATGTGGCTGGTGGCGGTGCCGATGCAACTGGCACTGACTCTCGCGGTGGTGAATGGCTGGATCGGTGCGCGCGCGTTCCAGCACGGTCATCTGTCGCCCGCGTGGTTCATCCCCGCCGTGGGCAACGTCATCGTGGCGATCGCAGGCGTGCCGCTCGGTTATATCGAAATCAGCTGGTTCTTTACCAGCGTCGGTCTGATCTTCTGGATCGTGATGCTGGTGCTGGTGATGAACCGACTGATCTTTCACGACCCTTTGCCCGAGCGGTTGCAGCCCTCGCTGGTGATCCTGATCGCGCCGCCGTCGGTGGGGTATCTCGCCTGGGTGGAACTGGTCGGCGGGGTGGACGAATTCGCCCGGGTGCTGCTGAACTGCGCGTATCTCTTCACGCTGATCGTGGCGGTGCAATTGCCGAAACTGCTGCGATTGCCCTTCTCGCTCGCCTTCTGGGCGCTCAGCTTTCCGGTCGCTGGGGCGGTGCTGGCCAGCCTTGCCCATGCGCAGATGACCGGATCGGCGGGCCATCGGCTGATCGGGCTGGCGCTTTTGGGGGTGCTTTGCGTGATCATCGCGGGGCTTGTCTGGCGCACATCGTCGGCCTTGCGGGCTGGGGCGATCTTTCAGCCCGATTGACGGGGAAGACAGTCAGTTTTTGGCCTGAAGCGGACCTTGGCGGATTCAAGGATGAGCCGTGCGGCACCCGACCGCGGGTGGGCGCGGCACCCTTTCCGGAGGGCACTTTATATCAGCCCAATACTTCCGCGTTTTCAATTACTTGATACGTTGCAAAAGCGCCCGCCCGGGGGGCGGTCGGGCGCTGCGCGGCGGTGCCTGCGGCACCTCGATTCCGCGCATTGGTGCTAGAGGCCAAGGAACGCAACAGGCCATAAACATCCCCGCCTCCATCCCACTCAGTTCCAAACCCCCGCCCTCATCCCGCCCCCGCCTGCGCCGCGAAACGCGCGACAAAGCGGGCGCGCGCGTCGGGCAGGGGTTTGTTGCCCATCTGCGGTGCGAGATGATGCATCAGGAAATAACCAGTCACCTGAAATCCTTGCAGGATTTCGGCATCCGGGGCCGGGCCTTCGCCCAGAAGGCAGGGCGGCAGCGGCAACAGCCGGTCGGCCCAGTCTCCTGCCCCCGCGCGTGACACGGCGCGCCCGGTCTTGGGAGATATATAACTGAGGTCATTGGCCTTTTCGCCCATCACCGCGCAGCGCCGCAGGTCAAGGCCAAAGCCCATCTCTTCGAGCAGCGCCAGTTCCCAGTTGAGATAGGCGAGCGGCCAGATCTCCGGCTGCTCCAGAAGGTCGAGCAAGATCAGGCTCTCGCGGTAAATCCTCTCATGCGCTTCACGCTCGGGTAGCGCGAACAGCAACAACGCGCACACCGCGTTGAGCCCGGCCAGCGCCATCCGATCGCCCATCGACCAGGCGCGCGATTTCAAGGGTTCCACCCGGAAGGTGCCCAGATGATCCTCCAGCCGCGCCCGCCATTCCACGTCGAGTTGCGCGCCCGGTTGCAGCACCGGCGTCATCCTGCGCGACGCGCCGCCGCGCACAACGCCCACATGCCGCCCATGTTCAGAAGTAAAAACTTCAATGATGGCAGAGGTTTCCCCGTGGCGGCGGCTGCTCAGCAATATCCCCTGATCACGCCAGTCCATCGCCCAATCCTACCCGCTCAACCCGTCCGCGTCGAGCAGGTGCCGCCCGGCCCGATCCTCGACCTCGACCACCCAGATATCCGGGTCGAACCCGCGTTGCCGGGCGATGGCGGCATCCACCTCCGCCTCACAGCCCTCGGCCAGCGTCACCCAGGCGCGCGCGCCGGTCGCGAGATCGAAGGAGCGGTGAAACACCTGTGCCTGCCCATCGAGCGTGTTGAGCTTCACCACCACCGCGCCGCCGGTGTCATCGCCATGCGCCACCACGAAGGCCGGGATATCCGACAGCCGCAACCGCGCCAGATAGGCGTCGATCCAGAACCGTGCGGTCAGCCGGGGCACGGGATCAATTCCCGTCCTTGAAATCCAGCCCCATCTCGGAATAGCGCTCGGAGTCGTCCATCCATCCGGACCGCACCTTGACCTGCAGGAACAGGTGAATCCGTCGCCCGAGGAACTCTTCCATCTCCTCGCGTGCGGCCTTGGAAACAGCCTTGATCGTCTCGCCCTTGTGACCCAGTACGATGCCCTTGTGGCCATCGCGCAGCACGTAAATGATCTGATCGAGGCGGGCCGAGCCGTCCTTGCGCTCTTCCCAGGCCTCGGTCTCGACGGTCAGTTGATAGGGCAATTCCTGATGCAGCCGCAGCGTCAGCTTTTCGCGGGTCATCTCGGCGGCGATCATCCGCATCGGCAGATCGGCGATCTGATCCTCGGGATAGAGCCACGGGCTTTCCGGCACCTCGCCCGCCAGCCAGTGGCGCAGATCGTCCACGCCGTGACCCTTCTCGGCGGAAATCAGAAAGGTCCGCTCGAAGGTGAAGCGGTCGTTCATCTTCTTGGTCAGCGCCAGCAGAACGGGCGCCTCCACCCGGTCTATCTTGTTGATCGCAAGAGCGATTCTGCACCCCTTGGCGATATCCTGCAAGCCGTCGAGGATACGCTCCACCCCTTCAGTGACCCCGCGATGCGCCTCAATCAGCAGCACCACGATATCGGCATCCGCCGCCCCGCCCCAGGCAGCCGCAACCATCGCCCGGTCCAACCTGCGGCGCGGCTGGAAAAGGCCCGGCGTGTCAACGAAAACAAGCTGGCTCTCACCCTCCATCGCCACGCCGCGAATGCGTGCGCGGGTGGTTTGCACCTTGTGGGTTACGATGCTGACCTTGGCGCCCACCATGCGATTGAGCAGCGTGGATTTGCCCGCATTGGGCTCTCCGATCAGGGCGATGAAACCGGCGCGGGTGGTCATGTCTGGCTCTCCAATCTATCGAGCAGCGCCCGCGCCGCCGCCTGTTCCGCCTGGCGTTTCGATCCGGCGGTGGCGCTTGCCTGCTCGCCGCTCTGCAAGCGTGCCTCGATGGTAAAGACCGGAGCATGATCCGGGCCTGAACGCGCCGTCTCGGCATAATCGGGCGGCGGCAGGCCGCGCGCCTGCGCCCATTCCTGAAGCGCGGTCTTGGCATCGCGCGCGTCTTGCTTGACCGCGCCGATGCGCCCACCCCAAAGCCGCAGCACCATGGCGCGCGCCGCCTCGTATCCGGCATCGACATAAACAGCGGCGATCACCGCCTCCATCGCATCGCCTAGAAGCGCCAGTTTGCGCCGTCCGCCCGATAGCATCTCGGAGCGCCCCAGCTTGAGCACCGTGCCAACGTCGATCTCACGCGCAACATCGGCGCAGGCTTCCTTGCGCACCAGCGCGTTGAAGCGGGGGGCAAGCTGGCCTTCGGTGGCGGCACTGTCATGCGCCAGGAGCGCCTCGGCCATCACGAGGCCCAGCACCCGGTCGCCGAGGAATTCCAGCCGCTGATTGTCGTCGCGATTGGGCGAGGACATCGAGGAATGCGTCAGCGCCCGGACGAGCAGCGCCGGATCGGAAAAGTCGTGCCCGAGCCGCTCCTGAAATTCCGCCATGTCGCGGGACAGTTTCACTCCAGCCTCTCGAAGAACCGATCCCCGCGCCACGTCCAGAAGGCCAGCATCGACGATCCCGCCGAGGAGAAGATCACCCGGTTGGCACGTCCGATCAGGTTCTCGTAGGGCACGAAGCCGACGCCGCCCACAGCCTGCGGAAAGCGCGAGTCGGTGGAATTGTCGCGGTTGTCGCCCATGAAGAAGTAATGCCCCTCGGGCACGGTGAAGATCCCGGTGTGATCCGAGCGTTGGTCACCGATATTGACGATTGCATGGGAATGGCCGTTGGGCAGCGTCTCGATCTGTCGCGATTTGGTGCAATCCGCCCCGGCACCGACAACCCCGTTTTCACAGCGCGGGCGGATCCCCATCGGCCCTTGCCGCGCGAATTCCTCGACAAACTCGCCCGCCGGCTCCAACTCGACCGGCTCACCGTTGATGTGCAGGACCCCGTCGCGCATCTGGATTCGGTCGCCGGGCAGGCCGATCAGGCGCTTGATGAAATCGGTGCCGTCGGCGGGATGACGAAAGACGATGATGTCGCCGCGCTCGGGCTCTGAGCCCAGAATGCGGGTGTTGTCACCGTCGAGAAAGCCGCAGATATCCTTGGCATCGACATTGATAAAGCCAAGCCGGATCGACGGGCAGGAGGCGTAGGAATAGCCATAGGCCATCTTGTTGACGAAGAGGAAATCGCCAATCAGCAGCGTGTCCTTCATCGAGCCGGACGGAATCCAGAACGGCTGAAAGAAGAGCGTGCGAAACAGCCCCGCAATCACGAGAGCCCAGAACACCGTCTTGATCGTCTCGACGATGGAATTTCCTTTTTTGGCGTCAGATGCCATCGGGCCTCTCCGGATAGGGCAGATTTGGGTCTCGCGCTACATGCGGGGCGGCGCTCAAAGTGTCAAGGCGCGAGGGGGTGTGATTGCCGGTGCGCGGCAGGCCGGGTTGTGGAATAGTTGGTTTGGGGGACAGGCGTATCATCCGATTGTTGTAACAGCAGGAGTTTGTGGCCTGAAACTGCCGTTGCCAGATCCTGCGCGGAACGCACCGAAGGTGCTATGTCCGCTCCAGGCCATTCGCGCCCCCTACCCAACCCCACCCTTCGGCCGCGCCTCGATCACCACAAAGGCCTGCGCCCAAGGGTGATCGTCGGTCAATGTCACATGAATGATCGCCTCATACCCCTCCGGCGTCATCTCGGCCAACCGCTCGGCCGCCCAGCCGGTGACATGCATCACCGGCTGACCGGTGCGCAGGTTAGACACAGCCATGTCCTTCCACGCGATCCCCATGCGCAGCCCGGTGCCGAGCGCCTTGGAGCACGCCTCCTTCGCCGCCCATCTTTTGGCATAGGTGCCGACCACATCGGCGCGACGCTCGGCCTTGGCCTGTTCGATATCGGTAAAGACGCGGTTGCGGAACCGGTCGCCGAACCGCTCCAGCGTGCCAGCGATCCGCTCGATATTCGCCAGATCTGTGCCGATGCCAAGGATCATCCCAATCCTCCGGGTGCAAAAAGTGGAAAACTCACGCCAAGCGCCCAGGCAAGGATCAGGCCAAGTGCCACGCCCGCCGATGCCGCCCCTGCCCGCGCCGCAACCCACCGGCCCATCAACCCGAAGATCAGGAAGAAGAGCAGGATCACCGGCGCGATCATGGCGAGAAAGAACAGCCGCTCGGTATCGAGCAGCACGGCAAGCGCGAGCGACAGGAGAAAGCCCAGCCGTGCGGTGATGCGTTGCCAGAGCACGGCCCCGCGCGCCAGAACCGCATCCCCCAGCATGAAGGGCAGCGCGCCAAGGCTGAGCGCCGCGATGATCGCCAGACGCTCGGACGTCGGCCAGAAATTCGCGCCATAGCGGTCGAGCGCGAAGCCGAAGACGCCTAGGCCCCAGGCCAGCAGCGCCAGTACCGCAACGGGGCGCAGCGCCTCGGGCCGCCGACCGAGCCACCACAGAAGCGCCAGTTGGCAAAGGCCATAAATCGCCAGATGCAGCGCAAGGTAATCCGCCACCAGCACCGGCAGGAGCCGCGTCTCGACCTGCACCGCCAGAAGCGGCGCAAGAGCTGCGGGCAGGACCAGGACGAGTGCGAAACGAC
Source organism: Roseovarius sp. MBR-154 (assembly GCF_053628595.1). NCBI lineage: Bacteria > Pseudomonadati > Pseudomonadota > Alphaproteobacteria > Rhodobacterales > Roseobacteraceae > Roseovarius > Roseovarius sp. MBR-154. Next base: position 52,133 of record NZ_JBRJGR010000005.1, on the reverse strand, counting down.
GCCCTGAAAGCGCCCCCGGCACCGGCGGCGCACGAGTCGGCAGAAGGCGCGAGAGCGGTGCCGCCAGCGCCACGATGGCGGCCATCAGCGCCAGAAACCACGGCCCCGTTGCGCGCACCGCGATATCGCTCGCGCGCCCATAGGCCGCATCGAGCCACGCCACCGCCTCGGCCCGCCCGGCGCGGCTATGCAGCACCGCAACATGCTCGGCCAGCGGTGCCACCACCGCCCGGCGGATCACCTCGCCCGCGCGCGCAGTCTCGCCTTCGCTTGCCTGCGGATCGACCATCGCCATGGCATCTCGGGCAAAGCCGCGCAGCCCCGGCTCCCACGCGCCGGTGATGAGCAAAAGGGTGTCAGGTGCAGTCGCCGTCACCGCCTTGGAAAAGGCCGAGATCGCCACCACGGGGCCGATGCGCGGATCGTCAATTGCGGTGCGGATGATGATATCGGTGGCCATCGAATGCCCGAGCAGTGCGGCATCACCCTGCCAGCCCTCCGTCGCCAGCGCCGCATCCACCACGGCGCGGGTCTGCTCGATCAACAGGCGGGTCGTGCCGTCAATGCTCTCCACATCGCCCGACATCGGCCTAGGGTGCCGCCCATGCCCGAGAAAGTCGAACGCCCAGACCCGGTAGCCCGCCCGCGCCAGATCATGGCCATAGGCCTGCATCATCTGCCGCGACCCGGCAAAGCCATGCGCGACCACGACGACCGGGCCATCAGAGCCGGGCTGCACGATCCGCGTCACGGGTGTTTCATCCACATGGCGCGTGGTGATCTCCAGCCCCGCGCGCTGAGCCTCAAGCTGCCAGAACGCAAGCGCGGCGAGGGTCAACGCAACGATGGTCACTTTAAGCGCTCTGATCGAGAATAGAGACCCTGAGTGGCTCATTCAGGGATCACCACATCTGGGTCGCAGGGAAAGGCCCAGCACATCAAACTGGTGGCCTGAGCCACAGCAGACGCATAAGTTTCCGAAAAGTCGGGCAAGTCTGGCAAATACTCTTTCTCTCCGTTCCATGCCGCAACCGGACTATCTCGCATCTTCCGCCAAACCTCCCCACGGTCGGGAACACGCATACCACAAACCTCGGTTCCGTCTATTGCGCTCTCCGGGTTGAAAGCAACGTCAAGCTCGTGGAGATCCTTCATCATCTCACAGGAATCGTTGATCTCCCATGCGGTCGCCCCGACGATCACACCAATTCCCACAACAGGTAAAGCTTCGGCGAAAACGGTCGCGACATTCCTGCTCGCGGCGGTCGTCACGCGCTTTGCGAGTCTTCCGCTGGTATCCTTGACAGCCTCTTTTGCGAATTTTTTCTTTCCTCGATAAGTAACTTTATTTTCAGCAAGTTTCTTTGTGAGACGCTGGTTCTCATCTCTCAATGCGTCAACGCTCTTGCGATAAGAAGCCTGTGTCTCATCAAGCTCACTTGCCAGACGTTTGTTCTCATCCGTCAATTCTTCAATGCCGCTCAATAGGTTGATGTTTCGAGAGTTTAAATCACCCAACCGAGCGCGGTGCTCCGCTCTGACTGTTCGCAGTCCAGCAATTGACTCTACAGCGCTGGATAGGGTCGAAAAGACGCCAGTAAACGTGACAACGGCAATGTTAAGCGCGAGCGAAGCGACCATGAGCAGGATGAGCACACCTTGAGATAAGGACATTAAGAATCTCATTGGCAGGAACAAAACCCTGATAAACTTCTTCATGTCCTTAATTCCTCGTAAACACCTGTAATTTTATGCTGTCTGCCTGTTACCCGCGCGCCTCGTCCATCAGGCGGCGCATCTCGCCAATGGCCGGTCCCAACCCGCGAAAAATCGACTCGCCGATGAGGAAATGGCCGATATTGAGTTCCATCACCTCGGGGAAGGCTGCGACCGGCTGCACCGTGTCATAGGTCAACCCGTGGCCCGCATGCACCTCGAGCCCCAATGAATGGGCATAGGCCGACATTTCGCGCAGCCCTTCCAACTCGCGGTCGCGGGTGTCGAAATCGCCCTCGGCATGGGCGTCGCAATAGGCCCCGGTATGCAGTTCGATCACCTCGGCACCGATCCTGTGGGCGGCCTCGATCTGACGCTTGTCGGCGGCGATGAAGATCGACACGCGGCAACCCGCCTCGCGCAGCGGCGCGATGTAATGCGCCAGCCGGTTTTCCTCACGCGCCACCTCGAGCCCGCCCTCGGTGGTGCGCTCCTCGCGCTTTTCGGGGACCAGACAAACGGCGTGCGGCTTGTGGCGCAGGGCAATCTTCTGCATCTCGGCGGTCGCCGCCATCTCGAAGTTGAGCGGCACGCTCAGCACCTCGATCAGCCCGTCAATATCGGCATCAGAGATATGCCGCCGGTCCTCGCGCAGATGCGCGGTGATGCCGTCGGCGCCTGCCTCCTCGGCCAGCTTGGCGGCGCGCAGCGGGTCAGGGTAGGCCCCGCCGCGCGCATTGCGGACGGTGGCAACATGGTCGATATTGACGCCAAGGCGCAGTTTTCCATCGGACGGCATCGGGCTCTTCCTCAGATCATGAACGGCTTGGGGTGCAACCTAGTCCCCTTTGCCGCGCCCGTCAGCCTCAATTGACGCATTTTCCTTCTGCGCCTTTTTTTCCTTGATCGCCGTCCATTTCGCCCGCAGCACGCCCTTGCGGCGGTTCTGATAGGCGGTGATCACCGGCAGACTGATGTAATAGGCGGCAAGCCCGGTGACGATGCCGGGCACGATGCCGCCCACCATGTAGGGCAGGAACACCTCGTCGTAGAACACATGCAGGTTGTGCCAGTCGGCCTGATGATCCGAAAAGATCGCCAGGACGTTGTTCTTGAGATCCTCTCCCGCATCCAGAAACTTGCCACCGAGCGATCGGCTGATCTCGTCCTCCGCCAAAGTGTGACGGCCGAGAACCGCGTGCCCGGTCTGAAGCGAGATCACCCCGATCGGCACATAGGTCAGCGGATTGCCGAAGAAAGTGCCCAGCAGCGCGGCGGGGATATTGCCGCGCAAGATCATGGCTAGCGTGCCCGCCACGATGAAATGCAACCCGTAAAACGGCGTGAAGGTGGTGAAGACACCCGCGAAGATGCCCCGCGCGATCCGGTCCGGCGGGTCGGGTAGCCGGTGCAGTCGGTGCTTGACATAGGTGAACGCCCGCGCCCAGCCGCCCTTGGGCCAGAAAAAGTCAGCGATCACCTTCCAGAAGGGTCGTCTGTCTCGGCGTTTGAAAACCACCAGTGCGGCTCCTAGGGTTCATGGCTCATGCCGCCCCCGGTGCGGGACGGATCGCGATAGCGTTCGACGGCGGCCACATCGCTTTCTGCGTCGAGCGCCGACAGCACCCCGTGCAGATGTTCGGCATCGCGCAATTCGACATCGACAAGCAGGCGATAGAAATCGGGTTTCCGGTCAACGAAAGTCAAGTCCGAGATATTGGCCTTCTGCTCGCCGATCAAGGTGCAAATCCGCCCCAGCACGCCCGCGTCATTGCCGATGGTGAGGTCTAGTGTCACATCATAGGCCGCCGGATGGGTGCCGGTGTGCCAGTGCAGATCCATCCAGCGGCCGGGTTGATGATCATATTGCGACAGAGTCTCGCAGTCTATGGCGTGGATCACCACACCGCGCCCGCGATAGGTGATCCCGACAATGCGCTCGCCGGGCAGTGGCTGACAGCAGCGCGCCCGCTCGAAACTCTGGTCCGCCTCGAGGCCGATCACCGCGCGGTCGCGCGTCACCTCGTCCGACGGGTCGGGGGTAAGATCGGGATAGACGGCATGGAGCACCTGCTGCGCGGTCAGCTCGGCGCTGCCCAGCCGCGCGCGTACCTCATCGGCATTCTTCAGCCGCAGCGTGCGGGCGGCGGCCTCGAGCGCCTTGTCGGTGGCCTTCTTCCCGACATGCTCGAAGGCCGAGCGCGCCAGTTCGCGGCCCAGCTTGATATAGCGCCCCCGGTCCAGTTCGCGCAGCGCCCGCCGGATCGCAGCGCGCGCCTTGCCGGTGGTCGCGATATCGAGCCATGTGGCCTGCGGCGTCTGCCCGTCGGCGGTGATCACCTCGACCGATTGGCCGTTCTTGACCCGCGTCCAGAGCGGCACGCGCATCCCGTCCACCTTGGCACCGACGCAGGCATGCCCGATCCTTGTATGAATCGCATAGGCGAAATCAATCGGCGTCGCCCCGCGCGGCAGCTTGATCACATCGCCCTTGGGGGTAAAGCAGAACACCTGGTCGGCATACATCTCGAGCTTGACCGCCTCGAGGAAATCCTCGTGATCCTCCTCGGCGTCGAACTGCTCGCTCATGCTGGAAATCCACTTGGCGGGATCAACCGCAAAGGGGTTTTCGGCACGCACACCGTCACGGTAGGACCAATGCGCCGCCACGCCGGTTTCGGCCACGTCATGCATCGCCTGCGTGCGGATCTGCACCTCGACCCGCTTGCCGTCCCGACCCGACACGGTGGTGTGAATCGAGCGGTAGCCGTTCGATTTGGGTTGGCTGATGTAATCCTTGAACCGCCCCGGAACCGCGCGCCAGCGCTGATGAATGGCCCCCAGAGCGCGATAACAGTCATTCTCGGATCGGGTGATCACACGAAAGCCGTAGATGTCGGACAGGCGTGAAAACCCCATCTCCTTTTCCTGCATCTTGCGCCAGATCGAATAGGGTTTCTTGGCCCGGCCAAAGACATCGGCCATGATCCCGGCCTTGTCCAACTCGTGCCGCATGTCGCTGGTGATCCGCTCGACCACATCGCCGGTTTCGCGCTGCAGGGTGATGAACCGCCGGATGATGCTGGCCCGCGCCTCGGGGTTGAGCACGCGAAATGCCAGATCCTCCAGCTCTTCACGCATCCACTGCATGCCCATGCGACCGGCCAGCGGCCCATAGATATCCATGGTCTCGCGCGCCTTTTGCGCCTGCTTTTCGGGGCGCATCGCCTTGATGGTACGCATGTTGTGCAGACGGTCGGCGAGTTTCACGAGGATCACCCGCAGATCCTTGGACATCGCCATGAAGAGCTTGCGGAAATTCTCGGCCTGCTTGGTCTCGGAACTCGAGAGCTGCAGATTCGTCAGCTTGGTGACGCCATCGACCAGATCCGCCACTTCGCGGCCGAACCTCTCCTCGACGATGCGATAGGACGCCTTGGTATCCTCGATCGTGTCATGCAGGAGGGCCGTTATGATCGTCGCATCATCCAGCCGCTGTTCGGTCAGGATGGCGGCCACGGCAACGGGATGGGTGAAATAGGGTTCGCCCGAATGGCGAAACTGCCCCTCATGCATCGCCCGACCGAAATCATAGGCCGCGCGAATCAGCGCCTCATCCGTGCGAGGGTTGTAATGGCGCACCAGCGTGATGAGGTCATCAACGGCGATCATCAGGGTCGCGCCTTGCGGTCGTCAGGGCGGCTTAGCCTTGACCTTGTGCTTCCATCAGGGCGCGCAAGAGCTTTTCTTCCGACATGTCGTCGGGCTCGGGCTTGTCCGCCTCACCGCCCATCAGCAGGGCCATGGAATCCTCTTCCGGCTCATCCACCTCGATCTGTGTCTGATTCGATTCGATCAGCCGCTCGCGCAGGTCATCGGCCGATTGGGTTTCCTCGGCGATCTCGCGCAGGGCGACGACCGGGTTCTTGTCGTTGTCGCGGTCCACCGTCAGCGGCGATCCTGCAGCAATCTCGCGGGCGCGATGCGCGGCGAGCATCACCAGATCGAAACGGTTCGGAACCTTGTCAACGCAATCTTCAGTCGTAACGCGGGCCATAAGACCTCCGGGCAGGGTTTGGGCAGGGATCAGAAGCCCCTTATCTAGGGCGTCGAAACCGGATTTACAAGCGTAGAATCAGAGCGCCACCACCGCGTCGCGTGCCTCTTGCGGCAAGGCCTCCAGCATCTCGCGCACCGAGCGGCCAAGCACCGGATGCATCCAGTGCGGGGCCACATCGGCCAGCGGCACCAGCACGAAGGCGCGCTCATGCACGCGCGGATGCGGCAGGATCAGATGATCGGGCGCGCGCGCCTGCTGCGCCTGCGGGGCGAGCGCGCGCCACGCTTCGTATCCCGCGCGATCAGGCCGCACCAGATCCCCGATGCCGATCAGATCGAGATCGAGCGTGCGCTGTCCCCACCGTGCCCGGCGCTCGCGCCCGAACGCCGCCTCGACGGCGTGCAGCGCGGCCAGGACCGCGTCGGGACCACCAGGCATGCGCAGGACAGCGGCAGCATTGACGAAATCCGGACCGCTGCCTGCGGGGAAGGCCGGCGTGCGGTAAAAGCGGCTCACCGCCTCGATCCGCGCGCCGCCCGCCGTCAGATGCTGCAGCGCGGCATCGACGGTTTGCTGCGGAGACCCGGCGCGCGACGGCATGTTTCCACCGATGGCGATCAAGCATTGTTGATCCGAAGTCATGCCCAACCTATCCTTTTGTGACATAGCATGCGCTTGCGCAGCTTTCGATAAACCCCTAACTCAATTCCCTGCCTTGCCCAGTCCACATCACTCCCACCACTCACACTCACGGGCAAGGCATACCGATTTGGAAGGACATTAATCATGTTTTACAAGGACGATCGTTTGGCGTTGTTCATTGATGGTTCGAACCTTTATGCCGCCGGCAAGGCGCTCGGGTTCGACATCGACTACAAACTCCTTCGTTCCGAGTTCATGCGTCGTGGCAAGTTGCTGCGCGCGTTTTACTACACCGCGTTGCTGGAAAATGACGAGTATTCGCCAATCCGCCCCTTGGTCGATTGGCTGCATTACAATGGCTATTCCATGGTTACGAAACCGGCCAAGGAATATACCGACAGCCAGGGCCGTCGCAAGGTCAAGGGCAACATGGATATCGAGCTGTGCGTCGATGCGATGGAACTCGCGCCGCGCGTCGATCATATCGTGCTGTTCTCTGGCGATGGCGATTTCCGGCCGCTGGTCGAAAGCCTGCAACGCCAGGGCGTGCGTGTCTCGGTCGTTTCAACGATTCGCAGCCAGCCGCCGATGATCTCGGACGATCTGCGCCGTCAGGCCGACAACTTCATCGAACTGGCCGATCTCAAGGACGTGATCGGACGCCCGCCGCGCGAATACCAGAACGAGCGGCAGGAGGCCTATGCCGATCAGGAATGACGCTGTCCTGACACGGCTTTGCAATGACGCCCGGATCCGCCACGCATGAGCATGGCGGACCCGGGCGTTTTGCTGCAATTGGGCGGGCTCTTTCTTGCTGCATTCGGCGCGGCCACGATCCTGCCGTTTCAATCCGAAGTAGTCTTTGTCGGCCTGCAACTGTCGGGCACGGCCTCGATTGTCTGGTTGATCGTGGTGGCGAGCGTGGGCAACACGCTCGGGGCCGTGGTCAACTACGTGATGGGGCGCGGGATCGAGCGGTTTCGATATCGCCGCTGGTTTCCTGTCAATGCAGCACAACTGGCCCGCGCGCAGCGCTGGTATGCCCGCTGGGGCGTCTGGACCCTGCTGATGAGCTGGGCCCCTCTGGGCGACGCCTTCACCGTGATCGCAGGCGTCATGCGCACACCGGCCTGGCTGTTTCTCATACTTGTGACCATCGCGAAGACCGGGCGCTATATCGTGCTCGCGTGGCTGACGGCGCAGGCGAGCGGCGCGTGATGCAGGGCATCACAAAGGTTGAATTGACCAGCCGTTCAATTGCCGTAACCTGCGCCCGAACCGCGCGAGGCCCTGATGCAGAAATCCGCCCCCCTTGTCACGCCCGTCCTGATCGCGGGCTGCACGATCATCCTGATCTCCTTTGCGATCCGCGCCTCCTTCGGGGTATTCCAGATCCCGATTGCCGAGGATTTCAACTGGCCCCGCGCCGAATTCTCGCTCGCCATCGCGATCCAAAACCTCGCCTGGGGCTTCGGCCAGCCGATTTTCGGTGCCCTGGCCGAGAAACTCGGTGACCGAAAGGCGATCATCCTCGGGGCGCTGACCTATGCGGCGGGGCTGGTGCTGTCGTCCTTCGCGGTCACCCCCGAGGCGCATCAGCTTTATGAGATCCTCGTGGGCTTTGGCATCGCAGGCACCGGCTTTGGCGTGATCCTTGCCGTGGTGGGGCGCGCAAGTTCGGACGAGAACCGCTCGATGAGCCTCGCCATCGCCACCGCTGCCGGGTCGGCGGGGCAGGTGTTCGGCGCGCCGGTGGCGGAATTCCTGCTGTCGGTGATGACATGGCAGAGCGTGTTCCTGATTTTCGCCGCCGTGATCCTGGCCGTACTGGCAATGCTGCCGATGATGCGCGCGCCCGAACCGGTGGATCGCAACGTCATCGAAGAGTCGATGGGCACGATCCTGCGCCGCTCGGTCCGCGACCCGTCCTTTACTCTGATTTTTCTCGGTTTTTTCAGCTGCGGCTATCAACTGGGCTTTATCACCGCGCATTTCCCGGCCTTTGTCACAGAGATGTGCGGCCCGATCCTGCCCGGCGGCGCGCTGCACAATATCGGGATCACCACCACCTCGGCGCTTGGTGCGGTGGCGATCTCGCTCATTGGCCTCGCCAATATCGCGGGCACGCTGACGGCGGGCTGGCTGGGCCATCGCTATTCCAAGAAGAACCTGTTGGCGGGCATCTATCTGGGCCGAACGCTGATCGCGGCGGCCTTCATCCTGACCCCGATCACGCCCGCCACAGTGCTCTTGTTCTCGGTCTCGATGGGGGCGCTGTGGCTGGCGACGGTGCCGCTCACCTCGGGCCTGATCGCGCAGATCTACGGGCTGCGCTACATGGGCACGCTCTACGGGATCGTGTTCTTCTCGCATCAGCTTGGCAGCTTCATGGGCGTCTGGCTGGGTGGCAAGCTCTATGATCTGCACGGCGATTACACGCTGGTGTGGTGGGTCGGCATCGGCGTGGGCGCGTTCTCGGCCATCGTGCATCTGCCGGTCAGGGAGCAACGCTTGACGGTGGCGTGACAGCCGCCCTAACCGCCCGCCTCGTCATTGATCCGGTCATGAATGCCGATCACCCGCTCCGGCCATGTCGATTTGATATAGGCCAGAACCTCGCGCATCTCCGCCTCGCTCTGCACGCCCGCATAGCCAGGCATGCGGCTCTTGTAGCCCTGCCCCACCACCGCCGCCGTGCCGCGCCGCACGATATCGAGCAGCACACCGTCCGGATGATGCCAGGTATGACCGGTCTCGTCATGCGGCGGGGCGGGCAGATAGCCCTCGGCGTTGCGGCTCTTCCAGTCCGGCGCACCTTGCAGATCGGCCCCGTGACAGGTGGTACAGGTCTCGGCATAGATCTGCGCGCCGCGCGCCACGGCCTCCGCGTCGCGATACGGCAAGAGCCCGTCGGACGCGCCCGCCGCGGCGGAGGATACAAGGCCAGTCAGGGCGATCAGGGCGATCTTCATCACGCGCATGGAAAACTCCGTTTCGATCCTCTCGCGCCTGCATCTCGCCTTCCCCCGCTGGAAGGTCAAGCCCGCCACATCGCCTGATTCTGCCGCCTGTCCCTTTACGCCGCCCGCCGCCTGCCTTACCTCTGGTCCAAGCAGGAGACGCGCCATGACCAAGCCCCCCCTCACCCTCTACCTTGCCGCGCCGCGCGGGTTCTGCGCCGGTGTGGACCGCGCTATCAAGATTGTCGAGATGGCGCTCGCGAAATACGGCGCTCCGGTTTATGTGCGCCACGAGATCGTGCATAACAAATTCGTGGTCGATGATCTGCGCGCCAAGGGGGCGATCTTTGTCGAGGAACTTGACGACTGTCCCGACGACCGCCCGGTGATCTTCTCCGCCCACGGTGTGCCCAAATCGGTGCCCGTCGAGGCGGCGGCGCGGCAGATGCTCTTTGTCGATGCCACCTGCCCGCTGGTGAGCAAAGTGCATATCGAGGCCGAGCGTCACCATGAGAACGGGTTGCAGATCGTGATGATCGGCCATGCCGGGCACCCCGAGACGGTGGGCACGATGGGTCAATTGCCGCCGGGCGAGGTGCTGCTCATCGAGACCCCCGGCGATGTAGCCACGCTCGAGGTACGCGACGCGGCGAAACTTGCGTTCGTCACCCAGACCACCCTCTCGATCGATGACACCGCCGAGATCGTCGCCGCACTCACCGCGCGCTTTCCCGCCATTGTCGGCCCGCACAAGGAAGACATCTGCTACGCCACCACCAACCGGCAGGAGGCCGTCAAGGCGATGGCCGAGAAGACCGAGGCGATGCTGGTGGTCGGCGCGCCCAACTCGTCCAACTCGCGCCGTCTGGTCGAGGTTGGCGCACGCGCCGGGTGCTCCTATTCGCAGCTTGTCCAGCGCGCGACTGATATCGACTGGCGCGCATTGCAGGGCATCACTTCCATCGGCATCACCGCCGGGGCGTCAGCCCCCGAAGTTCTGGTAAACGAGGTCATAGACGCCGTCCGCGCCCGCTATGACGTGACCATCAAGCAGGTCGAGACCGCGCAGGAAAACGTCGAGTTCAAGGTGCCAAGGGTACTGCGCGCGACGGCGTGAGCCGAAAGGCTGGCGCGACTGCGCGCCGCGTGTCATCCTCTCCGGAGGGGGACACGCGCATGACAGCGGCAGGAGAGGTATTCGGAACCGAGGCGCAACGCGCCCTCCTGACGCGCGGTGCATACGCCTATGCCCTGCTGCGCGACAATCCGCGCTTTAGCTATTACGGGCGCACCGTTGGCATCGCCACGCCTGAAAGCGGCGATATCTCCCTGCTCTCCGCGCTCACCCGGCTGCAAGGCAGCAGCGCCTACGGCCGCGTGCCCAATGTCGACCTGCCCCGCCACGTCGAGACAGCGCGCGAGCAGGGCCTTGCGATCACCGTCTACACCCGCTGGGAAGGCGGGGTGGCGGCCCGCGACACCGCCCGCGCCATCCTGCGCGACCACCCCCTGCCCAACGACCTGACGACCGAATGGATCGACGCCGACGCCCCGTCCGAGAGGCTCGCCGTGCTGGCCGAGGTGGCGCTCGCCTGCGGCGTTCTGCCGCCTGCGGGCGCGGTGCTGCGCGGGCAGGCGCGGCCCGGTCTGGGCCTCATCGCGCGCGATCGCGAGGGGCGCGCGGTCGCCTGCGCCGGCGCGGCAGCCTATGTCCATCCTGATCAGACGCTGGGCCGGGCGCAGTGCTGGTGGGGGATGCTGGCCACGCATCCCGGCCGGCGCGGCGAGCGGCTGGCCCTCATCCTCGGGGCGATGGCCCTGATCCGGATGCAGGACCGCTATGGCTTCACGCAGGTCTTCACCGGGGTCGAGCCGGGCAATGCCGCCTCCGAGGCGGTCTGCCGCCGCATGGGCCTTGCTCCCGCCGACACGAGCGTCCTGAGCGTGGCGGATGCGGCCCTCCTGCCCGGCGGGCGAATGACAAAGTAGTCCCCGCGACCCATCCACCCTTGCCAGCCCCGCCCTTCCTCCCGCGCCCGAACACGCGCTGGTCTGGCGCGACGATCCGGTGCATGAGAGGGTATGGACCTTTGGATCATACTCTCGGTCGCGGCGGCGGCATTTCAGACCCTGCGCTTCATGCTGCAGAAACACCTCAGCATGGGCGCGCTCAGCGCGGGCGGCGCGACATTGGCGCGGTTCTTCTATTCCGCGCCCTTCGTGGTGACGCTGGCCCTTGGCTATCTCTGGGGCACGGGCGCGGTCTGGCCCGGATATAGCCTGCTCTTCTGGCTCTATGCCGTGGCCGGTGGCCTGTCGCAGATCCTCGCCACATGGTGTGTTGTTGCACTGTTCTCCGAGCGCAATTTCGCCGTAGGCATCACCTTCAAGAAAACCGAGGTGGTGCAGACCGCCATCGTGGGCCTGGTGATCCTCGGCGACCGGATCACGCTCTGGGGGCTTGGGGCGATCGTGCTGGGCCTTGTGGGCGTGCTGATCCTGTCGGAGACCCCGGGGCTGGAGGGGCGGTGGTGGCGCCGCTTCACCAATCGCGCGGCGTTTCTGGGGCTGGCATCGGGGGCATTCTTTGCGGTCTCTGCAGTTGGCTATCGCGGCGCCACGCTGGAGATCGCAAGCACCGATCCGCTGTCGCGCGCCGGGCTCACGCTGGCGGTGGTGACGGTGATGCAGGCGGTGGCGCTCACGCTGTGGCTGATCTGGCGCGAGCCCGGACAGGTGGGGCGGGTGATCGCCGCGCACCGCACGGCGGTGTGGATGGGCCTCACCGGCATGGCGGGCAGCCTGTGCTGGTTCACCGCCTTCACGCTGGAAAATGCCGCGATGGTGTTTGCCGTGGGGCAGGTCGAGGTGATCTTCTCGCTCTTCGCCTCGGTGCTGGTGTTCGGCGAGCGGATCAGCCGGCGCGAAGGTTGGGGGATCGCGCTGATTTCACTTTCGGTGGTCGCGGTGGTGCTCTTGCGGTGAGCAGGTTTGGTTTGCCCCGGAGCGGACCCAGGCAGTGAGCCGGATGCCACCGGGTTCAGAACTTTCGAAGCATGGCCCGGCGCGGGCGTTCCCCACCTGAACGTCTTTGATCCGACCGGTCCCGATCACCGCGATTGCGAGGCGGCGTTCGCCGGGCGGCTGCCACTGGTGAACGTCAATCCGCTGGCAGTGCCCGCCGGTGCAATCTCAGGCCACGCGCGCCACGGCAAGGAGCGCGGGAGGGCGCGCACGCCTGCGAGACGCCCTCGTCATGACCGCCCCCGTTGCGATGGAAGCCCCCGATCCCGGCGTCGGATACGACCGGCAGCACAACGTCGGATAACCCCGGAAGGTCGCCTTCACCGCCCCTGTGCGAACGCTTCAGCAATCCGCCAACGCCCCAAGGCGCGAGGCCAGGACACGCCTCGCAGGCCCAGCTTGACCCGGACGGACACACGATTCCGCGCAGGGGGCATCGCGCGACAATGATCGTTACAGGCCATGTTCCGACAATGGCGACCGACGGAACCGTCCAGCTTAACAGCAATCCAACTAATGTCCCATCCGGCCTTGCCAACCCCGCCCCACCGCGCCAATTTGCGGCCCATGTTCCAGACCATCCCACGCGCTCCGCTGATCCTCGGCCTTGCCGGTCTTCTCCCCTTCCTTTGGGGGGCGCTGACCGTGCTCTTGCCCGATCTCGGCCTCTGGACTGCGCAAACCATCGGCCCGCGCTTTGCCGGGCCCTATGTGATGCTCTTTTATGGCGCGGTGATCCTGTCCTTCATGTCCGGCGTGCTCTGGGGTTTTGCCGCCAAGGCGCAAGGCCCCCTCGCCACCACCGGCTACGCGCTCTCGGTGATCCCCGCGCTCTGGGCGTTCTTCATGACCGGCGGCGGACCGATCTCGGCGGGGACGAACCTGATCTTCGGCTTTGCCGGGCTGTTACTGCTGGACATGCAATTCGCCCGCTGGGGTCTTGCGCCCGCATGGTGGATGCCGCTACGGCTCTTGCTCAGCGCCGTGGTGATCGCGTGCCTCGCGGTCGGCGTTTTTCTCTGAGGGCCAAACATGACCGATCTGACGCTCTATTCGATGCCCTCCTCGGGCAACAGCTACAAGGTGCGGCTCTTGCTGGCGCTCGAAGGGCGGGCCTATACCCATGTGCCGATCGAGACCAACACGCAGGAGTTGGCCGAGGCCAAGGCGGCGGGGCATCTGCCCTTGGGCAAGCTGCCCGCGCTGCATCTGAAGGGTGGCACGATCCTGACGGAATCGAACGCGATCCTGTGGTATCTCGGGCGCGGCACAGGATGGGTGCCCGAGGGCGCGGTGGAACAGGCGCAGATGCTCGCCTGGATGTTCCTCGAGCAGAACCGCCACGAGCCGGTCGTCGCGGTGCGCGCCTCGCTCGCCACCTATCCGCATCTCGCACATGAGGCCACGCCCGAGCGCATGGCCGATCTGCTCGATCAGGGCCATGCGTTGCTTGGGCTGATGGAGAACTCGCTCGAGGGGCAGGACTGGTTCTGCGGTCCCTCGCCCACACTCGCCGATGTCGCGCTCTACGCCTATACCCACACGGCGGGCACGCGCGGCGGGTTCGACATGGGCCGCTTCCCGCGCCTCACCGCATGGTGCGCGCGCATGGCGGCGCTGCCGGGTTACGTTGGGCTGGCGGATGGCTGATCTCTTTGCCTATACCGACGGCGCCTGTTCCGGCAATCCCGGCCCCGGGGGCTGGGGCGTGCTGATGCGCGCGATGGCAGGCCAAGAGATTGTCAAGGAACGCGAGCTTTCCGGCGGCGAGGCCGACACCACCAACAACCGGATGGAGCTTTTGGCGGCGATCCACGCGCTCGAGGCGCTGTCGAAACCCTCTGCCATCACCATCGTCACCGACAGCGCCTATGTGAAGAACGGCATCACCGGCTGGATGCATGGCTGGAAGCGCAACGGCTGGAAAACCGCCGCGAAAAAGCCGGTCAAGAATGTCGAGCTGTGGCAGCGTCTGGATGAGGCGCAAAAGCGCCACAGCGTGACCTGGGAATGGGTCAAGGGCCATGCGGGCCACCCCGAAAACGAGCGCGCGGATGAACTGGCCCGCGCGGGCATGGCCCCGTTCAAGCCGGGCAAATCCGGGGCATGAGCGCGCTTATCCTGCTTGATTACGCCTCGGTGCTGATCTTCGCCCTGACCGGCGCGCTCGTCGCCTCGCGCCAGCAACTCGATATCGTGGGCTTTGCCTTTCTCGCCTGTCTGACGGCGGTGGGTGGCGGCACGCTGCGCGACGTGCTGCTGGATCGAAACCCGGTGTTCTGGATGGGCAACCCCGACTACATCCTCATCGCCTGCGCCGCCGCCCTTCTGGTCTTTGTCACAGCGCATCTGGTTGAGAGCCGCTATCGCTGGCTCTTGTGGCTCGACAGTTTCGCGCTCGCCGTCGCCGTGCCCGCAGGGGTCAGCGCCGCCATGGCGATGCGCCAGACCGAGGTGATCGTGGTGCTGATGGGCATGGTCACCGGCTGCATGGGCGGGCTGATGCGCGACGTGGTGGTGGGCGAGGTACCGCTGGTCCTGAAACAGGGCGAGCTTTACGTCTCGGCGGCCTTCGCGGGCGCGCTCGGGGCTGTGGGTGCCGCGCGCGTCACCGACGACCTGCTGCTGATCCTCGGCATCTGCGCCGTCGTCACATGGGCTCTGCGCGCAGGCTCGCTCGCCTTCGGCTGGCGACTGCCGGTCTACCGCGCGCGCCCGCCCCGCATGTAAAGCGTCACTTGCGCCCCAGATACATCCGGTAAAGCCAGATCAGCAGCAGCGATCCCAGCACCGCGCCAATGAGCCCGCCCAACAGCCCGGTCACCATCAGCAACACCCGGATCACCACCCCTCCAATCAGCGCCCCCGCAATGCCGATCATCACGGTCTGTACCACCCCCGCCTCGATCCGCATCAGCCGGGTCGCGAGAAACCCGGCGGCGGCGCCTATGATGATGAGATAGACCACGCCCATGGATCACCTCCGCCTGCGCCAATGAGTCGGCACGATGATCAATGCCCCCACCGAGGACAGAATGGCGTCAATCCCGGGCGCGCCGAAGCGGATGCCGAACATGATGCGGATGAAGTAAAAGAGGAAAGCGCCGCCGACGCAGATGATGATCGACGGGAGATAGCCGTTGCGGGTAAAGCCGCTTTTCTCGCTGGCATAGCCGACGATCCCGGCGATCACCACCGTGCCGAAAAGTTGCAGGAACATCGCGTCACTCCAATCGGCTGCCGCGCGGCCAGGCCATGCCGCGCAGGAACTCGGGGCCATCCTGCGCCGCACGACCTGCGCGTTGCAAGCGCAAAAGCCGCACGGCGCCGCGCCCGCAGGCGACGGTTGCCTCGGCGTCCAGAACCTCGCCGGGGGCACCTTGCCCCTCGGCGACGCGCGAGGCGAGCAGTTTCACCCGCTCGGCCCCGGCCATGCACCACGCGCCGGGAAAGGGCGAGAGGCCCCGGATGCGCCAGTCGACCTCTTGCGCGTCAAGGCTCCAGTCCAGCCGCGCCTCGGCCTTGTCGATCTTGGCCGCATAGGTGACGCCTGTCTCGGGTTGCGGTTCGGGCTGCAAGCTGTCCAGCCGCCTCAGAGCCTCGACGATCAGCCGCGCGCCCATGTCCGACAGCCGGTCATGCAACCGCCCCGTGGTCTCTGATTCGCCGATCTGCGTTGCCTCGCGCAGGAGCACCGGCCCGGTATCGAGCCCCGCCTCCATCTGCATGATGCAGATGCCCGTCTCGGCATCGCCCGCCATGATCGCGCGGTGAATGGGGGCGGCCCCGCGCCAGCGCGGCAGGAGGCTTGCGTGGATGTTGAGACAGCCCTTCGCGGGCGCGTCGAGCACCGCCCGCGGCAGGATCAGGCCGTAAGCCACGACCACCGCCACATCGGCCTTGTGCGCGGCGAACGCCGACTGTTCCTCCACCCCCTTCAGGCTCACCGGGTGACGCACCAGCAGACCCAATGCCTCGGCGCGCGCCTGCACCGGGCTGGGGCGGTCCCTTTTGCCCCGTCCCGCCGGGCGCGGCGGCTGGCAATAGACGGCGGCCACCTCGTGCCCCGCCTCGACCAGCGCATCGAGTACCGGCACCGAGAAATCCGGCGTTCCCATGAAGATCACACGCATGACACCTCCCTAAGGGTTGGGTTTCCGTAGGGTGGGGTTTCACCCCAGCTTTCTTGCCCGCCTGAGCAGCATGTCCCGCTTCACGCGGCCCAACCGGTCGAAATACATCCGCCCCTGCAAATGGTCGATCTGATGCTGCACGGATGTGGCCCAGAGCCCGACGAAATCACGCTCCTCGACCTCGCCTGACGCATTGAGAAACCGCACCGTCACCGCGCGGGGCCGCGCGATCACCGCCGAGACGCCGGGCAGGCAGGGGCTGGCCTCCTGATGCTCGCGCAGTTGCACGCTGGCATGCAGGATTTCGGGATTCGCCATCCGCACTACCTGCCCGCGCGCGTCGCTCGCATCGACCACCGCCAGTGCCTGCATCTCGCCAAGCTGCGTGGCCGCCAGCCCGACGCCCGGCATCGCCTCCATCACCGCGATCATCTCGTCCCAGATCGCGTGGGTCGCATCGGTGATTTCGGCGACCGGGGCAGCAGGCGTTCGCAGCCGCTTGTCGGGCCAGCGCAGAACCGCCCTCACGCGCGCGCCTGCTCGCGCTTGAGCTTTTGCATGCGCCGGGTGATCATCTGCCGCCGCATCGTGCCCAGATAGTCGATGAAGAGCTTGCCGTTGAGATGGTCGATCTCGTGCTGCACGCAGGTCGCCCAGAGCCCATCGAAGGTCTCGGCCTGCGGATTGCCATCCCGGTCGATCCAGCGCACATCGACGAGTTTGGGCCGGGTCACATCGGCGTATTGATCGGGGATCGACAGGCAGCCTTCCTCATAGGTGTTGGTCTCGTCGGAACGGGCTACCACCTCGGGGTTGAACATCACCAGCGGGCGCGGGGCCTCGCCCTCGTCCTTGACGCAATCGAGCACGATCAGGCGGCGGGTCACCCCCACCTGCGGCGCGGCAAGGCCAATGCCCGGCGCGTCATACATGGTTTCCAGCATGTCGTCAGCCAGCTGGCGCAGATCGTCGCTGAGATCGGGCACAGGCTCGCAGACCTTTTTTAGGCGCGGGTCGGGGTGGATGAGGATCGGGCGTTTCATGGCGCTTGATTTAGGCGATCGGCGCGTGATCCGCAACGGTCTTGCACCCCGCGCGCAATCGTCTAGCCTGCGCCGCGTCACCCCAAGGAGAACCCCATGAATTTCGACGAGATCATCGAGCGCCGCGGCACCCATTCCGACAAGTGGGACATGATGCAGACCAAATACGGCATCTCGCCGCAGGACGGGATCGCGATGTGGGTGGCCGACATGGATTTCCGTCCGCCCGCCTGCGTGACCAAGGCGCTCAACGGCATGACCCGGCACGGGATCTATGGCTATTACGGCGATGACAGGGGCTATCGCGCCGCGATCCGGTGGTGGATGGCCGAGCGGCATGGCTGGCAGATCGAACCGGAATGGATATTTACCACGCACGGTCTGGTGAACGGCACCGCGATGTGCGTCGACACCTATACCGATCCGGGCGATGCGGTGGTGCTCTTCACGCCCGTCTACCACGCCTTTGCGCGGGTGATTAACGCCGCCGGGCGCGAGGTGCGCGAATGTCCCCTCGTGAACAATGACGGGCGTTACGAGATGGATTTCGCCGCCTATGACGCGCTGATGACCGGCAAGGAACGGATGCTGATCCTGTGCTCGCCGCATAATCCCGGCGGGCGGGTCTGGACGCGTGAGGAACTGGAGGGCGTGGCCGATTTCGCCCGGCGGCACGACCTGATCCTCGTCTCGGACGAGATCCATCACGATCTGGTCATGCCCGGCCACCGGCATATCCCGATGGCGCATATCGAGGGCGTTGCCGACCTGTTGGTGATGATGACCGCCACCACCAAGACGTTCAATATCGCGGGCGCGCATCTGGGCAATGTGATCATCCCCGATGACGCGCTGCGGGTGCAGTTTGCCAAGCGGATGGCGGCGATGGGGCTGTCGCCCAATTCCTTTGGCCTGTTCATGGCCGAGGCCGCCTATTCCCCTGAAGGCGCGGCCTGGGTCGACGTGCTCTGCGCCTATCTTGACGAGACACGGTCGATATTCGACGCCGGTGTGAACGCCATTCCAGGCGTCAAATCCATGCCGCTGGAGGCCACCTATCTGGCCTGGGTGGATTTCTCCGGCACGGGCATGGAGGCCGCCGAATTCACCCGCCGGGTGGAACAGGAGGCGCGCATCTGCGTCAATCATGGCCCCACCTTCGGCACCGGCGGCGACGGGTTCCTGCGGTTCAACATCGCCACCCCGCGCGCGCGGGTGGCCGAGGCGGTGGAGCGGTTGCAGGCGGCCTTCGCCGATTTGCAGTAGGGGTTTCCCCGTTATCCCCGCCCTGCCCTTTCGCGAAACGCCAGAACCAACTCCTGCGGGTCGCGGTCGGCGTCGATAGCCAGTCGGCGCAGCCCGAAATGGACATGCGCCATATCCTGATAATACCGCGTATAGGCGTAATTCGTAGCCGCCCCGGCGGCTGCGCCCAGCACCGGCACGGTCTGCGCCGCCAGCTTCTGCCCCAGAACGGCCGCCAGTCGCGGGGCGACTCGCGCGATCAGCGCGCGCATCGCGGCCCCGGTCAGTGTCACCCGCGTGCCGATGAATCCCAAATTTGCCCCGTCATCCTCAGATAGCGGGCCAGCGGCCCCGAACACCTCGATGGAATCGAACCGCACGCCCGGCTCGGACGGGTCGAACCCGTGCTCGCTCGCCACGTCCTGAATCGCGCGCAACAGGATCGTCGTGGTCGCCGGCAATTCCGCCAGCGCCGTCGGCAGCCCGCCGAACCCGCCGGCTGCCCCCATCACCGTGGTCAACGCCCGGATGCGCCAGGCGGGCCCGTCGCCCACCACCTCGCGCGAGCGATGCGCGGCCTCGGCGGCATGGCGCAGCGCGTCTTCAGTCGCGGAATTGAGCCGCATGCGCGCGGCCGGTGGCAGCCGGTCCAAGAGGACCTCGGCCTGCCAGCCGATGAGGTTCAGCACATCCATAGCGGCATTGCCCGCCTGCGCGTTGCGACGCACAAGTGCATCGAGCCGCGCCTCTGTCGTGGTCTCGTCGATCGGTCGGCCCAGAAGTTCCATCGCTCCGCCCTGTCAGCACTCTCACCGGATCAAGCTGCGCATGGCCTGCGGAAAAATCAAGCGGCGCGCGTCACCTCACCGCACACACCGTCCCACGCGCCGGGCTGCAAGGCCAGCCCCAGCACGCGCTCGGGGTTGGTGGGCGGCGGCATCATGACACCCTCCAGCCGGGCAAAGCCGAACCGCCCATAATAGGGCGCGTCCCCCACCAGCATCACGCGCAGCCAGCCGCCAGCACGCGCCCGCTCCACGCTGTCGCGAATAAGCCACGCGCCCAGCCCCTCGCCCTGATGGGTGGGATGCACCGCCACGGGGCCCAGCAGCAACGCACGCTCGTCCGCCACGCACACCGGCCAATAGCGGATCGCCCCCGCCACGATCCCGTCCTCGCGCGCCACAAGGCACAGATCAGCGACCGGCGGCACCCCGTCACGCAGCCGGTAGGACGAGAGCGCCTCGCGCCCCGGCGCGAAACACAGGTCATAGAGCGCCTCGACCTCCCAATGATCCTCTGGCCCCTCGGGCCGCACATCCAACATGGCGCGCCATACCTTCGCGAATATCGACTGGCAAAGCGCGTAGCACGGCGTTACGGCTGGCACAAACCGGATCACCCCGAGAGGAAAGACGCGATGTTCTACAGACCCGAGGATGGCCACGGCCTGCCGCATAATCCCTTCAACGCGATCGTCACCCCCCGGCCCATCGGCTGGATCTCGACCCGCGATGCGCAAGGCCATGACAACCTCGCGCCCTACTCGTTCTTCAACGCGGTGGCCTATGTCCCGCCGCAGGTGATGTTTGCCTCGACCTCGGCCAAGCCCGACCGCGACGGCACCAAGGACAGCGTCGCCAATATCCGCGACACCGGCGTGTTCTGCGTCAATATCGTCAGCGAGGCGCTGCGCGACGCGATGAACCAAACCTCCGGGCCATGGGGCCGCGAGGTGGACGAGTTCACCGATGCCGGGCTGGAAAAGGCTCCTTGCGAGACGGTGGACTGCGCCCGCGTGGCGGCCAGCCCCGCGAACCTCGAATGCAGGCTCACGCAGATCGTGCAATTGCCGGGCGAGGCGAATTTCGTGGTCTTTGGCGAGGTCACTGGCGTGCATATGCGCGACGACTGCATGGTGGATGGCCTGTTTGACGTCACCCGCTTCAACCCGCTGACCCGGCTGGGCTATCAGGATTACTCGGTGATCCGCGAGACCTTCAGCCTGAAACGCCCGAAATAGGATTCGGACGCTGCGGGCGATCGCCGTTTCGCGTGCGGTCGCGGCCGGGGGGGATGCGAATAGCGACGACGTGACGTTGCGTGAGTGGCACCTTGGTTCCTCGCATTGCGATAGGCAAGCAACGTTCCGCTATTTCTGACGATCCAGCAGCAGCGCCCGCAATCCCTGCCCGCTGCCTGCCAGACCCAGCTTCTGGCGGATGTTCATGCGGTGGAAATCCACCGTGCTGGTGCCGCGCGACAGGGCACGGGCGATTTCCTTTGTGGTCAGCCCGCGCAGCACCATCTGCGCCACCTCGCGTTCGGTCGGGGTCAGCCCTTCCATCAGCGCGGTCAGCCCGGTGCCCTGCGCGCCGGTGAGCCGCGTGAGGTTCTCCTCGATCAGCCGCAGATAGAGCGTGGCCGTCTCATCCCGGCCCATCCGCGAGCGCAGCTTGCCCAGATGCGGCATGACCAGCCCCTTGATCTGCTGCGCGATTCCCGCATCATGCTCGGCCCGGGCCGTTTCGAGATTGGCCAACAGCACGCGCAGGGCGGTGTTGGCCTCGTCCATCTCACGGGTGCGGTCGGCCACACGTCGTTCCATCTCATCGAGCGCCGCCTGCAAGTCCTGCTCCAGCCGCTGGCGGCGATCCATCTCCGACAAGAGCGCCAGATCCGCCTCGATCACGCGGGCAAACTCGCGCAAGCCCTCGCGGAACATCAGCGCGCGGCGGTTGCGGCGGCGGTCGAGCACGCAGATCGTGCCGAACACCTCACCACCGGGCCATTTCAGCGGATAGCCGATGTAAAAGCTCATCCCGTGTTCGAGATCGTCATTGTCGTCCCAGTCCGGATCGCAATGCGCGTCCTCGACCACCAGCTCACCATCGCGGCGCATCACCCCGTCACAATAGAGCCGCGCGCTGAGGGTAAAACGCTGACCCGGAACATAGGGATTGTCACCGCCCGCGCTGCTGACATGGACCGAATGATAGGGCGGGTGGCTGCGCATCACCAGGCTTGCCGGCACATCCGCAAGACGCGCGATCAGGTCGACGATACGCTGCCAGTTGGCCAGCGTCTGCGCGGGAATCTCCGGCATTGCCCGCATCACCCTCCGGCCCCCTCTGCTGCGCCCTGCGCGCAGATTACCCCCCGCAGGTTGTTTTCGACAAGCATTGGCCGGGTAAGGATCAGGAAATTGCCATGTTTTCGGTCGCTGATCGCATAATGTTGCCTTGTTCCAATGGCACATTGTGCGCAGATCGGCAATAATGGCGCGATGAGGCTAAGCCGACCTTAAGAGTTTCCCGGTATCAACGGGAGGGCAGTTCAACCGGGGGCATTTGATGCTCGAATTCGAGAATGTCAGCAAGTCCTTCTGGACCGGCACACAGCACAAGGTCATTCTCGGCCGCGTTTCGTTCCGTGTGGAGCTTGGCAACAGTCTCGGAATCCTCGCCCCCAACGGCACCGGCAAGACCACCCTGATCAACATGATGGCCGGTCTCGAGAAACCCGACGAGGGCGTGATCCGTCGGGGCTGTCGGATCTCCTTTCCGCTGGGCTTCATGGGCGGGGTCGTCGGCCGACTGTCGGCGCTTGAGAACGCGCGCTACATCGCCCGGCTCTACGGGCTCGACCCCGATTACATCGAATCCTTCTGCCGCTGGCTCTGCGGGCTTGGCGAATATTTCGACCAGCCCATCGGCACCTATTCTTCGGGCATGCGGGCACGGTTCAGCTTTGCCTTGATGCTGGCACTGGATTTCGACATGTATCTGATCGACGAGGGCATGCCCGGCTCCACCGATGTGGAATTCAACCGCAAGGCGGGCGACATCCTGCGCGAGCGTCTGAGCAGCACCACCATCGTCATCGTATCGCACGACCCCAAGGTGCTCGAGAAATTCGCGCGCTCCGCCGCTGTCCTCATGGGCGGCAAACTCTACATGTTCGACACCTTGGAAGAGGCAAGAGAGCTTTATGACTACGAAACCCAAGGTTAGGAAATTCCGCATCCGGCGCAGCGCGCCCGGCCCCGCCATGGCGGCGCAGGACGGCAATGCCGCGCGCAGCTATGAGCCCGGGCCGCAGCCCGGTCCCGAGCCGGACCCGCAGACCGCCTATAGCGGCGAGGTGGCCTCGGCCCGCGAGACCGGCACGGCCCAAAGCATCGACGATATCCGCCGCGAGGGGCTTACCGGGCGCGAACTGCGCATGGCCCGGCGTATGGCGCAAAAGCACGGGCTGGCCCCGACCTCGGATTTCGATGCGGTCCGGCTGTTGCGGGCGCGCGGCATCGACCCGTTCCAGCGTGCCAACATCCTCGAACTTGTCGCCAACAAGACCGAGGACGGCGCGCCGCGCACCGAGGATGCGCTGCCCAATGATCGGATGCAACTGCCCCAAACCGTGCCAGCCGGCCACCATCGCAACCTGCCCGCCACCGACATGAGCCCGGCGGATCGCCGCGCCATGGAGATCCAGACCATCCAGCGCGATATCGGCCGTCGCCGTCGGCGCAAGCTGGCCCTGCTGTTTTCCCGGCTGATGGCCTTCGTGATCCTGCCGACGATTGTCGTGGGCTATTACTATATGGCCATCGCCACCCCGATGTACGCCACCAAGTCCGCCTTCCTGATCCTGTCGGCAGATGGCGGCAGCGGCGGTGGCGGCGGCGGGCTTGGCGGGCTGTTGCCCAGCCAGTTCGCCACCGGGCAGGATGCCATCGCGACGCAGGAATATCTCGAATCCAAGGATGCGATGCTGCGGCTCGATGCCGATGTCGGCTTTCGCGCGCATTTCAGCCAGCCGCATATCGACCCGCTGCAACGGCTCGATCCCGATGCCTCGAACGAAGAGGCCTACAGCCTCTATCGCAAATACGTGAAACTCGGCTACGACCCGACCGAAGGCGTCATCCGGATGGAGGTCTCGACCGCCGATCCGGCCATCAGCGCGCAATTCTCCGAACGCCTCATCGCCTATGCCGAGGAACGCGTCGACGAACTCAGCCAGGAAAAGCGGCAGGATGCCGTCAAGACCGCGATCGACAGCCTTGAGCAGGCAAAGGCCGAACGCCGCGAGGCGCAGGAGCGGCTCGTCACGTTGCAGGAGGGCAGCATCCTTGATCCCGAGGGCGAGATTGCGGGCATCCGCAGCCTGATCACAACGGTGGAATTGCAACTACAGGAAAAAGAGCTCGATCTCAGCATCCAGATGAACAATGCCCGGCCCAACCGCGCGCGGGTCGAGGCTCTCGAGACCGAAATTCGGATTCTACGCAGCGAGTTGGATCGACAGAAGGCGCGGCTTACCGAGGCGACCGAGGGCGACAGCTCGCTGGCCTCCAAGACCGCTGCGATCCAGATGGCGCAGGCCGATCTCGCAACCGCCGATCTGGTGCTGCAATCGGCGCTCGAATCCAAACGCCAGTCCGAGATCGAGGCCAACAAGCAGGTCCGCTTCCTGACCGTCAGCGTCCGCCCCCTGCCCTCGCAGGATGCCGCCTATCCGAAGGTATTCGAGAACACCATACTGGCCTTCCTGATCTTTTCTGGTATCTACCTGATGATCTCGCTCACGGCGTCCATTCTGCGCGAACAGGTATCGTCCTGATATGACACACATCGACCTGAACGGGCTTTGCATTGGCAACGATCAGCCCCTGACTCTGATTGCCGGGCCCTGTCAGCTCGAATCCGCGGATCACGCGCAGATGATCGCGGGCCAGCTTCAGCAGGCCTGCCGCGCCGCCGGGGCCGGGCTCATCTTCAAGGGCAGTTTCGACAAGGCCAACCGTACCTCGCTCGGCGGACAGCGCGGGCTTGGTCTCGACGAGGGGCTCAAGGTGCTGCAATCGGTGCAGCAGGCACTCGGACTGCCGGTGCTCACCGACATCCACCTGCCCGAGCAATGCGCGCCCGTGGCCGAGGTTGCCGAGGTGCTTCAAATCCCCGCCTTCCTGTGCCGACAGACCGATCTGCTGATTGCCGCCGGTGAAACAGGCGCGGTGATCAATGTAAAGAAGGGCCAGTTTCTCGCCCCTTGGGACATGCCCAACGTCATCTCCAAGATCGAGAGCACAGGCAACACCCGCATCCTGCTGACCGAGCGAGGTACCTCATTCGGTTACAACACGCTGGTCGCCGACATGCGCTCGCTGCCGCAGATGGCCGCCACCGGCTATCCGGTGGTGATGGACGCCACCCATTCGGTGCAGCAGCCGGGCGGCCGGGGCGGCTCGTCGGGCGGGCAGCGCGAATTCGCCCCCGTCATGGCGCGCGCCGCCGTCAGCCTCGGCGTGGCCTGCGTGTTCATCGAGACGCATGAAGATCCCGACAGCGCACCCTCGGACGGGCCCAACATGATCCCACTGGCGCAAATGCCCGCACTGATCGACACACTGATGCAGTTCGACCGTCTGGCCAAGGCAAATCCGATCACCCTCTGACCCCAAAGACCAACAAAAACGAGTATTTCATGACCAAACCACTGCCGACCGTCACCCCCAACACTTGGGAATTCCTGCGCGACGCGATGATCGCACCCACCGGCTTTCGCGAATATGACGCGCGCTGGAAATATCCCGACGAGATCAACCTGCCCGGCATCACCGCGCTTGGCCTCGGGCTTGGCACGCAGATCCGCGCGCGCGGCATCGAACCGGTGATCGCGGTCGGCAACGATTATCGCGACTATTCGCTGAGCATCAAAAATGCGCTCATCCTCGGGCTGATGCAGGCGGGCATCACGGTCAAGGATATCGGCCCCTGCCTGTCGCCGATGGCCTATTTCGCGCAATTCCATCTCGACGTGCCCGCCGTGGCGATGGTTACCGCTTCGCATAACCCCAATGGCTGGACCGGGGTCAAGATGGGGTTCGAGCGGCCCCTAACCCATGGCCCTGACGAGATGGCCGAACTCAGGGACATCGTGCTCGAGGGGCGCGGAGAGCCGCATCCGGGCGGCGCCTATGACTTCGTGCCGGGCGTGCGCGAGGCCTATCTCGACGACCTCGCCGGCGACTTCAGGATGACCCGCAAGCTGCGCGTCGTCTGCGCCACCGGCAATGGCACCGCCTCGGCCTTCGCGCCCGAGTTGTTCGAGCGCATCGGCGTAGAGGTGATCCCGTCGCATAACAGGCTCGACTACACCTTCCCGCATTACAACCCGAATCCCGAAGCGATGGAAATGCTGCACGACATGGCCGATACGGTGCGCGCCACCGGGGCCGATTTCGCGCTCGGTTTCGACGGCGACGGCGACCGCTGCGGCGTGGTCGATGACGAGGGCGAAGAGATTTTCGCCGACAAGGTGGGCGTCATCATGGCGCGGGATCTCTCCAAGCTGTACCCCAACTCCACCTTCGTCGCGGATGTGAAATCCACCGGCCTCTTCGCCTCCGACCCCGAGTTGCAGAAGAACGGCGCCCGCGCCGATTACTGGAAGACCGGCCACAGCCACATGAAACGCCGGGTCAAGGAACTGGGCGCGCTGGCCGGGTTCGAGAAATCCGGGCACTACTTCCTCTCCGAACCGGTGGGCCGCGGCTATGACTGCGGCATGCGCGTCGCCGTTGAAATCTGCAAGCTGATGGACCGCAACCCCGACATGTCCATGTCGGACCTGCGCCGCGCCCTGCCGGTGACCTGGTCCACGCCCACCATGTCGCCCTGGTGTTCGGATACCGAGAAATACGCCGTGCTGGACCGGATCGTCGCGCGGCTGGTCGCCAAGAAGGACGCCGGTGAAACGGTCGCGGGCCGTCCCATCAAGGAGGTGGTGACGGTGAACGGCGCGCGCGTCATCCTCGACAACGGCTCGTGGGGGCTGGTGCGTGCCTCAAGCAACACACCCAACCTGGTGGTGGTCTGCGAAAGCAGCGCGAGCGAGGCCGAGATGCGCGCGATCTTTGCCGATCTCGACGCTGTAATCCGCACCGAGCCTGCGGTGGGCGATTACGATCAGTCGATCTGAGGGCGTGCACCGCGCCTGACCCCGATATGCCTTGACGCCGCGCGCCAAGGCGGCGGCCTCAAGGTACAGCCGCACAGCGCCCGGGTTACATCGTCTCCAGACAATGCCGCCGGAACGCACGTTTCAAGAGGTCCAGTTCCTCGCGCAAAAGCGCCATTTCGGCGCGGATATCATAGCTCAGAACGTCCCCCGCCAAAAGCGCGAAACTGTCCAGGACCGCGCCACTCGCCCGATCGCGGATGAGAAATGTCTGCACCCCGTCGGCGATCTTCTCGGGCGGCACCGGTATGCGCACCACCCAGTCGCCGCTCTCGGAGCGGGCGATCACCTCGACCCCTTCGACCGGCTCCTGAAGGTGGGTCACTTCGATCTCGGGGGCGGCAACGGCATCGCTCGTGCCGCTCAGCACCCCCTCCCACACGCCCTCGAACAGCCGGGTCTTGGTCAGTGTCAGATCGCTCATGATCGGTCCTTTCCTAGAGATCCGCGCGCGGGCGGCGGCTGAAGGTGACGTCGCGCAGCACGACCTGGCTCATCTGGGGATTCTCGAAGATCAGGTCGATCCAGGCCCGCTCCACGCGCTTTTCGTTCAGGGTCGAATAGGCGAGGTCGAACTCGACCATGATCTCTTCTTCGTTCAGTGGCAATTCGCGCACGATCTGCTGGGTGTTGGGCCCGTGCTTGATGTTGAGCCGGGCAAAGATCTCGAGTGGCTTTTCCAGTTCCACGATGGTGTCCATGCGAATGAGATGCCGCCGGGTCAGCCCGTCGATGGCCTCAAGCGGGAAATCGAGCACCAGCGACAGGAACGAGCCGTCGAAGGCAAAGACGTCCATACGCAGCCCATAAGGCGCCAGATCGGCCTCGCGGCTGTTGCGCAGCTGGCGCAGCGACAGTTCGGAATGGGCGCAGTCGTGAAACAGCGTCACCTCGCGCCCCAGCATGGATTTGGACGGCACCGAGGCCATGCCGGGCGTGGGCAGCGGTTCACGCCAGACCTCGGGGCGCCAGGCCCAATCGGTGCCATGCGGCCGCGGAAAGGCGTTGGAGCCGATCGTCGGCAGCGCCAGACGATTGTCGGCGATCGAGATCACCTCGTTGAGCGAATAGAGCAACTTGCGCGCCCGCGCCCGCGCTCGACGCAGCGTGCCGATATCCATCGCCGGGGCGTTGCGCGCGGCCTGCCGCCATTTGCGCAAGCTGCGCCGATGCATCGCGACATCGAGAATCTTCATGCAGACCGCACCTTTGCCAGGCCTCTCGGGCGGGAAGGCCCCGTTTTATATAATGACTGTCTTTGCATAGCATTAATTCGAAACAGGAAACAATCCGCCGAATAGGGTGCCGCGCCCGATAGAGCCGCCAGGGGCTTCGCTGGCTGTCCGGCTCACCGTCTCCGGCACCAGGCTTGCGCCACGCATCGCCTCGGCGAGACCACGCAGCAGTCTGCGGCCCTCGGGCCCTGCCACCACCCCGCCCGCAGGCCCGTAGGCGGCAAGCCCCACGAGATGCCCGTTGATCACAAGACTGGCGCGCCAATGGGCCGGGTCGCCGCCGGGCAGCACCGTGTCACCACCCCCCGCCACATGGACGAGGGCCAGACCATCATGGTCCTCGGCACTGCGCACCGCCTCGGGTCCAAGTGCTTCGGCCATGGCGGCGGCGGAGGGCTGTTCGGCCCCGCCCGCACGCGGCAGAACGGAGACGGTCATCACCGCCGGCGCGACCGCGATGCCAGCCTGCTCTGTCAGGCTTTCACAACTGGCCAGCAGCGCGAACCGCCCGCCGGGGTTGCTCTTGATGCTGCTACGGTCAACGCAATAGCCGCGCGGCCCGGTCACCGTCACGTCGCCATCGTAAAAGGCCACGGCGCGCAATGCGTCATCCGGCCCGGCCTCGCCCGCCGCGTCGAGACAGGCGGCAAGCGGCAGGCAGACAAGCAGCAGCCAGGCGCGCAAAGTCCCGCGCCGGGCCGCGACCATCTCAGAGGTCCATGTAGACATGCCGTTCGGCCTTGCCGCCCGGATGGGTGACCGCTCCCTTGTAGGTCTCGCCGACAAGCTGCGCGAACTTCCAGATCGCGCCCGAGGCATAGAGCGTCGCGCGCGGGCCGGTCCAGGTCTCCTTGCGCTTGGCCAGTTCCTCATCCGAGAGATCCACTGACAATTCGCCCTTGATCGCGTCGATGGTGATCACATCGCCGGTCGCGATCAGCGCAATCGGCCCGCCATGTGCCGCCTCGGGGCCGACATGGCCCACGCAAAAGCCGCGCGTCGCACCCGAAAAGCGCCCATCGGTGATCAGCGCCACCTTCTTGCCCATGCCCTGACCGCTCAGCGCCGCCGTGGTCGACAACATCTCGCGCATGCCGGGGCCGCCTGCGGGGCCCTCGTTGCGGATGACGATCACCTCACCCTCCTCGTATTGCCGCGACTTGACCGCCTCGAACGCGTCTTCCTCGCATTCGAAAACCCGCGCCGGGCCGGTAAAGACCTGATGTTCGGGCGCGATGCCTGCCACCTTCACGATCGCCCCCTGCGGCGCGAGATTGCCCTTGAGGCCGACAACGCCGCCGGTCTTCGTGATCGGCGTCTCGATCGGATAGATCACCCGGCCATCGGCCTCGCGCTCGATCAGGTCGAGTTCCTCGCCGATGCTGCGGCCCGTGGCGGTCATGCAGTCCTCGTGGATCAGCCCAGCCTTGCGCAACTCCTTCATAACCACCGGAATGCCACCCGCATCATAGAGATCCTTGGCCACATAGGCCCCGCCCGGTTTGAGATCGACGAAATAGGGCGTATCGCGGAAGATGTCGCAGACATCCTCTAGGAAGAAATCAATCCCCGCCTCATGGGCAATCGCCGGCAGGTGCAGCCCGGCATTGGTGCTGCCCCCGGTGCAGGCCACGACGCGCGCGGCGTTCTGAAGGCTCTTGAGCGTCACCACATCGCGGGCGCGGATGTTTTTCTCCAGCAGGTCCATCACCGCGCGACCAGACGCCTCGGCATATTGGTCACGGCTCTCGTAGGGCGCGGGCATGCCCGACGAATTCATCAGCGCGAGGCCAATCGCCTCGGAGACACAGGCCATGGTATTGGCGGTGAACTGCCCACCACAGGCCCCCGCCGACGGGCAGGCCACGCGCTCCAGCGCGTCGAGCGCCTTGTCCGACATCTGCTTGTTCTGGTGCCAGCCGACGGCCTCGAACATGTCCTGCACCGTCAGGTCGCGGGTGCGGAACTCCTCGGGGATCTCGTCGATCTGCGGGGCCTTGCCCGGAAGGATCGAACCGCCATAGATAAACACCGACGGAACGTTGAGCCGCACCATCGCCATCATCATCCCTGGCAGCGACTTGTCACAGCCCGCAAGCCCCACCAGAGCGTCATAACAATGACCGCGCATCGTCAACTCCACCGTGTCGGCAATCGCCTCGCGGCTCGCCAACGAGCTGCGCATCCCCTCATGGCCCATGGCGATTCCATCGGTCACGGTGATTGTGGTGAACTCGCGCGGGGTGCCATGCGCCTCCTTGACGCCGCCCTTGACCGCCTGCGCCTGACGGCTCAGCGCGATATTGCAGGGGGCCGCCTCGTTCCAGCAGGTCGCCACACCGACGAGGGGCTGATGGATCTCCGCCTCGGTCATTCCCATCGCGTAGTAATAGGAGCGGTGCGGCGCGCGCGCCGGGCCTTCGGTCACATAACGGCTGGGCAGTCTGGCTTTGTCGAACTTGGTCATGAGGGGCCTCCCGGAATTAGCTGGCAATCGGTCTAGGCCAGAGCCGCGGGCGGGGCAAGCCGATTGCAACAGCTAGCCCGGCGGGATAGCGTCTCGTCCATGCGATACGACGCCCATGAACGGCTTGTTGCCCCCGCCCGCGCCTCTGCCGCCCTGCCGCGCCTTGCGGGCGGTCTCGTGCTGCTGGTGCCGCTCTTTCTGGGCCTGAGTTTCGGCTACGCGGCCCTGCTGCCGATGGTCTTCGGCCCCGAGACATGGGCACGGATCCAGCCGGGGATCGCTGCGGCCACCACCCCGGCGGGGGTGCTGATCAACCTGCTGACCTTCGCCCTGCTGATCGTGGCGCTGGCGGTGATCCTGCCGATCGTGCACCGGCGGGGACTTGCTTCACTGATCGGGCCGCTGCCGCTGGCGCTGCGGCAATTCGGGCGGGCGCTGGCGGCGATGCTGCTGCTTTACGGGGCGGTGATGCTGTTCCCGATGCCCGAGAGTGTCGCACCGGAGCCCAATCTCGATCCCGCCATCTGGCTGGTGTTCCTTCTTCCCGCTCTCTTTGCCCTCTTCTGCCAGGTCTTCGCCGAGGAACTTATCTTTCGTGGCTACCTCCAGAGCCAGCTTGCCGCGCGCTTCGCCTCGCCGCTGGTCTGGCTGGTGTTGCCCTCGGTCGGCTTTGCCGTCCTGCATTTCAACGCGATGAGCTATGGCGGCACAGCCTGGCTGATCGTGCTCTGGGCCGGGGCCTTCGGCCTCGTGGCGGCGGATTTGACGGCCCGCTTCGGCACGCTCGGCCCCGCCACCGCGGTCCATCTCATCAACAATTTCAGCGCCATCCTGATCGCCGCCCCCGAGGGGCAATTCGACGGGATGGCGCTCTATGCCTATCCGTTCGGGATGGATGACACGGCGATGATCACGGCGATGATGCCGGTCGACGTGCTCATCCTCATCTGTGGCTGGCTTGCCATCCGTGTTGCCCTGCGCGGCTGATTGCATTTCCCGCGCGCCCCGCTTATGTGGTGGCGCAACGTCAAGGCAGGGGCCCGCCCGATGAACTGGATCACCAACTACGTGCGTCCGCGGATCAATTCGATCTTCTCGCGCCGCGAAATCCCGGAAAACCTCTGGTCCAAATGCGACGAGTGCGGGACCATGCTGTTTCACCGCGAACTCTCGGGCAATCTCAACGTCTGTACCAATTGCGGCCATCACATGGGGATCACGCCGCGCGCGCGTTTCGCCGCGCTCTTCGATGGCGGGCTCTTCACTGAGGTCGAGGTGCCGCTGCCGACGCCGGACCCCCTGCATTTCCGCGATCAGAAGAAATATCCTGACCGTCTGCGCGCCGCGCAAAAGGAAACCGGCGAGAAAGAGGCGATGCTGGTCGCCACCGGCGAGATGGGACGCACCCCCATCGTCGCCGCCGCGCAGGATTTCAGCTTCATGGCGGGCTCGATGGGCATGTATGTGGGCAACGCCATCATCGCCGCCGCCGAGGCCGCGGTGCGGCTCAAGCGCCCGCTGATCCTGTTTTCCGCCGCAGGCGGCGCGCGCATGCAGGAGGGGATTCTGTCGCTCATGCAGATGCCCCGCACCACCGTCGCCGTGCAGATGCTGCGCGAGGCCGGGCTGCCCTATATCGTGGTGCTGACCCATCCCACCACCGGCGGCGTCACCGCCTCCTATGCGATGCTGGGCGATGTGCAGATTGCGGAACCAGGCGCGCTGATCTGCTTTGCCGGGCCGCGCGTGATCGAGCAGACCATCCGCGAGAAACTGCCAGAGGGCTTTCAGCGCGCCGAATACCTGCTCGAACACGGCATGCTCGACCGGGTGACGCCGCGCCCGAAGATGCGCGACGAACTCATTACCATTACCCGCATGCTGATGGGCCTGCCGCCCGCCGTGAAAGGCGATCTGCCCGCCCCCGCGATCCCCGATCCGGTCGTGACAGAGGCCCCGGCCAAGGACGCCCCCGAAACATGAGCGCCCCCACATCCGACCTCATCCTCGAGAGGATGATGGCGCTGCATCCGAAGATCATCGACCTTACGCTCGACCGGGTCTGGCGCCTGCTTGATGCCTTGGGCAATCCGCAGACCGACCTGCCCCCGGTGATCCATATCGCGGGCACCAACGGCAAGGGCTCGACCCTCGCTATGATCCGCGCCGGGCTCGAAGCGGCGGGCAAGACCTGCCACGCCTATACCTCGCCGCATCTGGCGCGGTTTCACGAGCGTATCCGGCTGGCAGGCGCGCTGATTTCCGAAGATCACCTGACCGCCATTCTCGATGAATGCTATGCCGCCAATGGCAATGAGGCGATCACCTATTTCGAGATCACGACCTGTGCCGCGCTCCTTGCCATGGCGCGCACGCCAGCAGATTATACCCTGCTCGAGGTCGGGCTTGGCGGGCGGCTCGACGCGACCAACGTGGTGGACCGCCCCGCGCTGACGGTGATCACCCCCGTCTCCATCGACCACGAACAATATCTCGGCAACACGCTGGCAAAGATTGCAGGCGAGAAGGCCGGGATCCTCAAGCGCGGTGTGCCCTGCGTGGTCGGTCCGCAGCATGATGACGCGATGGCCGTGATCGAGGCCCGCGCCACCGCGCTCGGCGCGCCGCTTCTGGCCCACGGCCAGCACTGGCACGCCTATGAGGACCGCAGACGGCTGATCTATCAGGACGAGACCGGGCTGTGCGATCTGCCGCTGCCAAACCTGTCCGGCGCGCATCAGATTGAGAATGCAGGCGCGGCGCTGGCCGCGCTGCGCCATCTGGAGGCGGGCGAGGCCGCCTGCGAGGCGGCGGTGACCCGCGCCTACTGGCCCGCGCGGATGCAGCGGCTTGTGCACGGCCCCTTGGTCGAGGCCGCGCCGGAGGCGGAAATCTGGCTCGATGGCGGGCATAATGCCGCCGCCGGTCAGGCGCTCGGTCGGCATCTGGCGGGCTTGCCAAAACGTCCCACACATCTGATATGCGGCATGCTCAACACCAAGGACATCGCCGGCTATCTGGGGCCCTTGGCGGCGCAGGCCGAACAGCTGATCGCGCTGTCCATTCCCGGCGAGGCCAACACCCTGCCCGCCGAGGCCACCGCAGAGGCGGCGCAAACCGTGGGGCTGCGCGCCACGACCGCAGGCAGCGCGCTGGAGGCCGTGCAGCGCATCGCGGCCCAGGAACCGCAAGCGCGCATCCTGATTTGCGGCTCACTCTATCTCGCCGGTGGCATCCTGCGCGAGAACGGCTGAGCAGGGTTGGGGGCATGGGCCGGAGCGACCGTTAGCCGTGGTTTCTCATGAGGTTGTTCAGCGCCGTGAGCGGCGAGCGGCCTTTCAGGGCGGAGTGTGGTCTTGATCGGTCGAACCGGTCAAGCCAGTGCGACATGACGGTGGTGCGTGCGTCCGACGATGGATGCGCGCGGCGACAGGCCCCCGGCCTCCGCGTGACCCGGACCGACACCCGGTTCCGCGCATGGGGATCATTGCCAAGCTCCGCTTCAGGCCAGACCAACCCGTTCCCCAGGCCCGTATCCAAGGCACCAGCCGTCGGCCCCGTCAGCCGGGGATGCTCAGGGCATCGTCATGCCCCCTCACGCCGCCTCATGCGCCAGGATTGCCGCCTCAGACCCGTTGAGACAACGCCGCGCATAGCCGCCATAGATATGCGGCTCGTATTCCAGCGTCGGGTTGAGCGCCAGCAGCCGCGCGCGATCGGCCTCGGTCAGGGTCGAGAGCGCAGCGCTTGCGGGGTGAAAGCTCTCGGTCTCCACGCCATTGGCCCAGATGATCTGATGGCTGGGCAGGAGCAGGTGGACATAGGTCACCTCGCGCGAGGCCAGATCGATCGCGACCGTATCGTTGTTCACAAGGTCGCGCGCCATCACCAGCACCTCGGGCGTATTGAACAGCGCGCGCGCCACATCGCCCTTGACCAGCACGCGATGCTCGGGGCTGACCAGCAGGGCCTCATCAGGACGCCCGGTGCCGAGCGCACTCGCCCCCACACGAATGGGCCGCAGCCGGGGCATGGCAAACAGCCGCGCACCGGTCATGTGACGGCTTCCGACCCACTGGATTTCCTGCGCACCGCTGTCGCGGGTCTGTACATGGTCGCCCTCCCGCAGCTCTTCCACCAGGCGCGGGCCTTCGGGGGTCTCGATCCTTGTCCCGGGTGTGAAACAGATCACGCCGCCGCTCGCCGGCCCGGTCGAGGCCCCGCGCATCCCCTCGAGCGAATGATGAACGATCCACATCTCGGTATCGCGCGGCGGGATCTCGTCGAGAAACATCAGAAGCGGCGGCGCATCGCCCGCCACCTCGATGATCGTGACCGTGTAGCTGCGCAAGCCGTCGGTCACGACAAAGCCGGTATCCATGATCGGCTCGGGCACATCGACCGCGCCCAGATCCTTTGTGTTGCTCATCGCGGCGCCCACCAGACGCCGCACCATCCGTGCCGCACGTTTGCGGTTCACGGTCTCTCCCTCCGCCATGTCCAGGCGCAACAGCTCGTTTGGTCCGTCCACGCGCACCACATCGCCGCGCCAGAGCCAAGTATGCCCCACCGCAAGCGACCGCACGAGTGCGTCCGACGTACCATCCAGTTCTGTTTGCGCCCAGGAGATGACGAACGTGCCTTTATAGCCCGTCCCCATATCTCTGACTGCCTGCCTCTTGTCTTTTTTTTTATTAAGGGGAGCGTAGCAAAGGCGAATCACCCTGAAAAGCCCCCGAAGTAATTTTTATCAGAACCGCAACCTGAACTGCACAGATCCCACCACCTGCCCTTCGCGCTGCTCGTCGAATTCCTCGCTCAGCCAGGTCACGCCATAGAAAAGCGAGCTGCCCCCACTGCCTTCCCAATGGAAGCCACCACGCAGGCGGGCGCGGTCCTCGGACAGGGTGACGCCACTGCTTGCGGGCAGAAACTCGCTGCTGTCGACATAGGCGATATCGCCGCCAAGGATGAAGGCGGTGCCCGGCTCGTCCTTGCGCACCACGCGGTAGCGTTGCCCGGTCACCGGGTCGCGCACCAGCAATTCACCGCGTGTCAGATCGCCGATGCTGACATCGACCCCAGCGCGCACCAGATCCTCGAGCCCCAGCCGCGCCTCGGCGAAGGGGCGGATCTGCGCCGGGCCAAGGTCAAAGCTGCGCCCGGCCTCGAGCACGGCCGAGGGGTAGATGCTGTTGTCGATCTGATTGCGGCGCACCACGGGGCCGATGCCGTTGCCACCGAATATGTCGTGGATGAATTCCTGAAAATCGTCGAGCCCGGTCTGCGGGCCGGTAAAGACCAGATCCGCCCCGGCGGCGACTTCCACGGTCGCCTGTTCGAAATGCGTGTGCAGCCCGAAGCCGAGCGCCCCGGCGAAGGGCCGGTCGTTCGGCCCACCACGCGCAAGATTCTCGGGCGTGATGATCTCGCCGTTGAAGCGGAACTCGATCAGATCACCGAAACGGTCCGGGGCCTGTCCAGACCAGCCATCCGCCCAGACCCGGCTTGACGCCACCGAGCCCGAACGCCAGCGATCCTCGGTATCGCCAGCCACGTCATTGGTGAACAATACGCCATAGCCGATCCGGTAGCGACCCTCTGCCTGAACCATCGAGGTGAGGCCTACGCAAAGGCCAAGGGCAATCACAAAAAGACGCGTCATCCCGCGCGCTCCCCAGTTGTTGCCCCCCGGCATTTATGGAGGTAGCAAATATGGACGACGCTTTGCCAGCGAAACTTTGACAAAAGTTCGCGATAGTGGCGGAAATCCCAGAACGCGCCGTCCCCACCCCGTCATCCTCGCAACCCCCCGTCGTCCTCGGGCCTGACCTGAGCATCTCTTGCCAGGACATGATGTGCATGTGGCACCGGGTTAGATTACTCTTCCGCGTCCTCCTCTGCCTCATCCTGAAGAGCCGAAACGCTCACATCCGACGACAATGCGCGATCGGGTTTGATACGCGGCGCAGGCTTGCGCCATTCCGCGAGGTTCTGACCCACTTCCTTGTAGAAGAACGGCACCGCATCCTCCAATTCCTTGATGAAGTTGGTTTGCTGAGTGAATTTCCCGCCAAGTCGTCGGGACATAAACACATGGAAGCTGAGCACTTGTAGGCCCGCCTTGTCCTTCTCGCAGGCAGCCGGGTCGGCAAGCAATTCCGAGATCGAAAATTGCGTCGCTTCACTCCTTCCCGGCCAGTTCAACCTGACGAACAACTCTTCCTGCTTTTCGGTCTTCATCTGTCGCAACAGCCAATTGACCCTCGCCTTTGACGAAACCTTGTCCTCTGGCGCGCGCATCGTCATGCCAATGTCAATCGTCCGGCGTGCGATGTCAGCGACAATCTCAAGAGGTGCCGCAGCATCCGGTATATCAAGCACCGACATCAGCCTACCTGCCTCCCTGAGCGTCAATAACTCGTCCTTACGGCGCTCTGCCGGAGAATTGCGATGCTTTCTTGGCAGCTTTTCTTCTACGGTGGCTTCCGTCTGTCGGCTCAGGATCAAGGACAGATCCCGGGTTTCCTGATGCCATGCCTCAAGAACGACCGACGCTTCGTTGGATTTCGCGGGAATCTTTCCTCCTGCGGAAATCAGGCGGTTGATTTCAGGCCATTCCGGCGGCATGCGGTCAAAGCCTTTCACGCCCGCGCTCTCATGGGTCAGAAACCGCCGCAGTTCATTGAGCAACAGTTTCTGATCCTCATCGGCAACCGCATCGCGATTGAGAAGAAGATCAATGATCGTCAGGATCGACATCCATGACCAATGATAGACAGGTATTCTGGAACGGCTCTTTCGCACTTCGTCCAAAGGGTGGTTGGACGTTGTCGTCGCGAACTGGTTCGAAATCGTGATGACACAGTCCACCCCCTGCTCCTTGGCGATTTCACGATACTTCTCGACCTGTTCCGTACCGAGTTCCGCATTGCCAACCTTGGCTTCAACCAAAGCCCGCCATTCCTTGGCGCCATTGCGCATGACGATAAGACCGTCGGGACGATCCTTGACCTTGATCTTTTCATTCTTGAATACGATCTCGGTGAATGTTTCGACCTTGGCTCTTTTACCGAGACGCTGACCAAGGGTTGCCATGAGTTCTGAACCGAATTCCTCCACTTTGGATATGCACGCGCGTACAATCGAGGTTGTCCGGCCTTCCTTGGACGTTGTCGCAAGGACAGGAAAAAGCCGCGCGGCTTCTCCCTGAACGAGATAATCAGGACGATCCATCGTCAAAATCCTTTACTTCATGCAAGGACGTTAGACGACGGAACAGACGTCTTACAACTATAAACAGAGCAAAGCTATTGGCGTCCCCTCCCCGTCATCCTCGGGCCTGACCCGAGGATCTCTTGCCCGGCGTGGTGCGGGTGAGGGGTGAGCCCACGCTCAGAGCGCCCGCATCCAGAATTGCAGGTCGTGGTCGGTCTCGGCCTCGCGGTCGACATCCTTCCAGCGGAACTGCGCCACAGTCCCCGCCACGGGCGCGTAACCACGCCTCCGCCAGAAGGCGTCAAGCGGGCGGTAGGCGTCGGCGCGCAGGGGATGGTCCGGCGGGCGCACCACGCCGCAGAAGGCACAATGCGTCCGGCCCAGCGCCCGCGCATGCGCCTCGCGCGCGTCGAAAAAGCGGTGGCCGATGCCCTGCCCGCGATATTCGGGCAAGAGCACGCTTTCGGCACAGTAGAAAATCCGCTCCAGCGGCAGGCCCGTGCCCGCGAGCGCCGCGCCGAAATCCTCGGCGTGATCCTCCATCGGGGTACCGGTCGCGGCCCCGATCAGGCGATCCCCGTCATACGCCCCGACAAGGATCGCATCCTCGCTGTCGCGATAGACCTGAAGATAGCGCTCCTCATAGGCCAGATCACCGTCATAGAGGTAGGGAAAAGCGCGAAACACCTCGATCCGCAGCCGCGCCACATCGGGCAACGCCGCGGATAGCGCAACCCCGGTCAGCCGCTCGACCGCAATCATGCCGAGACCTGACGCGTCCAGTCGGCAAGGTTGTAATAGGTCACCACGCGGGTGATCAGGCCGTTCTCAAGCGAAAAGAACGAGCCCGCAGGCAGCCGGTAGGTCTGGCCCCTCGCCTCGGGCAGCCCCTCGTCGGTCTCGAGATAGGTGCCGTTCACGATATATTCCGCCGCCGCCCGGGTGCCGCCTACAGCGTCGAAGATCACCATGTCGGTCAGCTCTTCGCGGTAGCAGCGGCTCATGTGATCGCAAAAATCGCGGAACAGGTCCTTGCCTTCACGGACCTGCCCTTCGTTGACGAAATGGCGC
Source organism: Roseovarius sp. MBR-154 (assembly GCF_053628595.1). NCBI lineage: Bacteria > Pseudomonadati > Pseudomonadota > Alphaproteobacteria > Rhodobacterales > Roseobacteraceae > Roseovarius > Roseovarius sp. MBR-154. The sequence continues at coordinate 13,294 of NZ_JBRJGR010000005.1, read as the reverse complement.
ACATCGTCGCTCAGGCAGGCCAGCATCGCGGGCGTGTCGCCGCGATTGAAGGCGTCGAAATAGGCGCGGACGGTGTCGTTCATGTTTCCTCCCGGGGTGGGCCCCATCTGTTCTGCAAATGGCCGATGATCTGGTCACGGGTCTTGCGATAGGCATCAAGCCGCGCCTCGCGGGTCTGTGCCAAACCGGTAGGGTCCATGATCGGCCAGTAAACGACATCGAGGTGAAAATAGCGGGTCAGTTCCAGCGCTCGGCGCTGGCTTGCCGGGCTGAGGGCCACGATCAGGTCGAAGGATGTCAGATCATCGCCCCACTGCTCCATCTCGTCGAAACTGCGCGTGCGGTGGCGGTCCAGTTCGACCCCGATCTCGCGGCAGACGGCGATGGAAAACCCGTCAATCTCCATGTCGCTCTTGACCCCCGCCGATTGCACATAGGTGCCGGCACCGTAGAACTTCTTCATGATGCCTTCGGCCATGGGCGAGCGCACAGCGTTGTGATCGCAGCAAAACAGCACCGATTGCGGCAACGCCTCGGGCATGGATCAGCCCCCGAAATGCAGCACGCAGATCAGCGTGAAGAGCCGCCGGGCGGTGTCGTTGTCAATCTCCGCCTTGCCCTCCAGCCGCTCGGACAGCACGCGCGCGCCCTCGTTGTGGATGCCGCGCCGGGCCATGTCGATGGTCTCGATCTGGCTCGGCGGCATGTTCTTGACGGCATCGAAATAGCTCTCGCAGATCGCCCAGTAATCCTTGACCACCTGCCGGAACGGGCTGAGCGAAAGGTGAAATTCCGCCGCCGGATCGCCGGTTTCGGTGCGGATGTCGAAGACCAGCCGCTTTTCGCGGATCGACAGGCCGACGCGGTAGGGCCCGTCGGGGGCCACGCGATCATCGCGCGCGGGCAGGGAAAAGCTGTTCTCCTCGATGAGATCGTACATCGCAACCTTGCGCTCCTGCTCGATCTCGGGCGTGGGCGGCGGCAGGTTGGCGTCATCCAGTTCGATATGGCAAATCCGGCTCATGGCATCACTCGTGCAGCTATATCCGCCTCGTGCCTAGCGCAGGCGGCGCGCCTGGGCAATCGCCAGCGTGCCGCACGGGAGACGCGATGCGCCCCCCGTGCCCGTTGCGCCACGCCGCGCCTCGGTCAGGCGGTCATCGCGTGATGGCCGAAATAGTGAAACTCCTGCTCCATGCCCGCAATCTCGGCGGCCTCAAGGCTCAGGCTTGGCCCGTCGAGGAAGCGGTGGTTCTTTTGCCCCTTCACCCAGTCGTCGGCCACCTGAAGTGTGGTCAGCGTGTAGCTTGTGGTCTCGTTGAGGTAATGGGTGGGGATCACGATACGCGGGTTGAGCCGCGCGACGATCTCGTTGCCCTGCTCGAACGACAGGATATGCTCGGACCCGTCCACCGGCAGGGTCAGCACATCGACCCGCCCCACCGCCTGCCAGAAGGCATCGGACGGGTTGTGCCGGTTGTCGCCCCAGATCAGCGTGCGGATGCCGCCGGTCTCGACCAGGAAGGCCACGTTGTCCATGTGGCCCACATTGTTGGGCGGGCAGGCATCGACCCCGAATTCGGCCAGCGCGTCGGTCCAGTGATACCAGCCGGGGGCGACGCAGGTATGCTTGTCGGCGAAACCGGTGATGCTCAGATCGGCGAAGTCGAAGCGTCCCACCATCCGGTCGAGCACCATGGTGGACTGCGGCCGGTCCACCGCGTCATGGTCGAAATGGGCATGGGTGGACATGCAGATATCGACGATCGTTTCGGGAAACTCGGTCTTGAACCACATCCCCCAGGCACCGGAGGGATCGTCGCGCCACGGATCAAACAGCACCGTTGCCCCCTTGGGCGAGGTGATCCTGATCGCGCAATGACCGAAGAAATCGAGACCCACGGCGCCTTCGCCCGGCTGCCCGGTCTCGCCTTGCAGGCCGATCACGTGGTTGTTGTTGCCCGGTTGCAGCCAGGCCGTCGATTGCGCCTTTGCGGGACGCGCACCGATCACCTGTGCAGCCGCACCCAGGCCCGCCGCCCCGGCGGCCATGAAGAACGAGCGCCGCGACACCCCGGGGGCAAGCCCCTCGGCGCGGCCATCCACGAGAACGGGTTTGAGGTCTTTTCTGTCCATGATGCCATCCCTGTTGTTATGTCTGTCGCCGGGTCCGTCCGGCATTGACAGGGTAGCAGCGCTATGGTGACGACAAGATATGGGAAAACCTTGGGGGAAATACGGGGGAAATCCCCACATTATGAGCGGTGAAGCCTCACTCCTTGTGCCCGGCGCAGTGGGATCTTCGTCTGGGAACCCAAGCTGTCCGGGCCTGCCTGGCGTCGAAATGGCATCAGCGTCGGGATTGGGCCTGGAGCTGCCGTTTAACCTTGGTGCCAATGCGCGGAATCAAGGCGCGGCACGCGCCGCCGCGCAACGCCCTACCCCGGCGCAATCGCCGTGCCCAGCTTGGCCGCGCGGCGACCCATCCCCTCACGACCCAGCGTGCGGCACAGGATCAGAACCGGCACAAGCCCGAACGCAACCAGCACCAATGAGGGCACCGCCGCCTCGGAAAGCCGCTCATCGGCGGCCAGGCGATGCGCCTGCACCGCCAGCGTCTGAAAGTTGAACGGGTGCAGGATCAGCGTCGCGGGCAGTTCCTTCATCACATCGACAAACACGATCAGGAGTGCCGTCACCACCGAGGTCCGCGCCACCGGCAGATGCACCCGCGTCAGAAGCTTCGGCCCCGGCTGCCCGAGCGAGCGTCCGATCGCATCAAGATGCCCCGGCACGGTCGCCATCCCGCTGTCATAGGCGTTGAGCGCGGCGGCCATGAAGCGCACCACATAGGCCATCACCATCAGCCAGATCGACCCGGTGATGAGCAGCCCGGTTCTGATCCCGAAATATCGCTGCATCACTGCATCGAGCGCGTTGTCGAACGCCGCCATCGGCACCATCAACCCGACCGCGATCACCCCGCCCGGCACCGCATAGCCCAGCCCCGCGCCCACCACCAGCCAGCGCGAGGCGCGCCCGGGCCGGGTGCGCGCCCGAAACCCCACGAGGATCGCCCCCAGCACCGTCAGCACGGCGGCGACGCTTGCCAATGTGACGGAATTGGTCATGAACCCCAAATAGCGCGGCGAGAACAGATCCTGCCCCGAGCCGAGCGCCATCATCCCCAGCATCACCACCGGGATGAGAAAGCCCACAAGCACCGGCAGGAAGCAGAGCGTGAACGCCCCCCAACCCGCCACGCCGCGCAGTTCGGGCCGTTCCATCGTCTCGAACCGCGCGCCGCGCCCGGCGGTGCGCGCCCGGCCCCGGCTCGCGCGCTCCAGCCCCGCCAGCAACAGCGCGAATGTCAGTAGGCAGAGCGCCAGCTGCGCCGCCGCCGCGCGATCCCCAAGACTGAACCACGCCTGATAGATGCCGGTGGCAAAGGTCTGCACATTGAAGAATGCCACCGTGCCGAAATCCGCGATGGTCTCCATGATCGCCAGCAATGCACCGCCCGCGATGGCCGGGCGCGCCATCGGCAGCGCCACCCGCCAGAACGCCTGCATCGGAGAGCGCCCCAGCGTACGCGCCACTAGGAACGCATTGGCCGATTGCTGCCGGAACGAGGCCCGGGCCAGCAAGTAGACATAAGGATAAAGCACGATGGTCAGCATCAGCGCCGCGCCGCCAAGGCTGCGCACCTCCGGAAACCAGTAGTCGCGCGGCCCCCAGCCGGTCAGCGCCCTGAGCGCGGTCTGCACCGGCCCCGGATGATCCAGCATATGGGTATAGGCGTAGGCCATCACATAGGCCGGAAAGGCCAGCGGTAGCGCCAGCGCCACCTCCAGCAGCCTCACCCCGGGAAAGCGGTAGACCGTCACCAGCCACGCCGTGACCGATCCGACTACCGCCGTGCTGACCCCGACAATCGCCACCAGCGCCAGCGTCGTCGCCGTGTAACGCGGCAAGACCGACGACAGTACCTCGCGCCATGTCTGCAAGTCGCCGGTAAACGCGGCCAAGCCAGCAGCGAGGATCGGCGCCACACACAGCACGACCACGATCCAGGCGAGGCGGTGCAACAGGGTTTCACTCATGGGCGGGGCGCTCCGGTCTAATCCGACGATTTTGATCAGTATTCCGGCGCGGCGAAAGGGTCAAGGAACTGCCTTTGTCATCCTCGGGCGTAACCCGAGGATCTCCCGGTCAGGAGGTCGTCCGGTCAAGCCGGACGATGACAGCGGGATTACACCATCACCCGTCCGAAACCCCCGCCTCGGCAAACGTCGCCATGCCCGAATGACAGGCCAGCGCCGATTGCACGACGCCCATGGCCAACACGCCGCCCGAGCCCTCGCCAAGGCGCAGGCCAAGCGACAGCAGCGGCACCTTGCCCAACCGCTCCAGCAGCCGTGCATGGCCCGGCTCGGCGCTCACATGGCCCGCAAGCGTATGGTCGAGCGCGCCGGGCCGCGCCACCTCCAGGCAGGCAGCGGCAGCGGTGCAGATGAACCCGTCGAGCAGCACCGGCACGCGCAGCATACGCGCGCGCAGGATCGCCCCCGCCATCGCCGCCAGTTCGCGCCCGCCAAGGCAGCGCAGCACCGCCAGACCGTCCGTCGCGCCTTTATTCACCTCGACCGCCCGCGCCACCACTTGCGTCTTGCGGTCCAGCCCCGCCGCATCCACCCCGGTGCCGCGCCCGGTCCAGGCGCCTGCAGCGCCGCCGAACAGCGCCAGCGCAATCGCCGCCGCACTCGTGGTGTTGCCGATGCCCATCTCGCCCACGACCAGCAGGTCGGTCTCGGGGGCCACGGCGTCCCATCCGGCGCGCAGCGCGGCAATCACCTCGGCCTCGGTCATTGCCGGGCCGGTGCTGATATCCGCCGTGGGCCGGTCAAGATCGAGCGCGCAGACATCCATCCGCGCCCCCGCCACGAAGGCCAGTTGGTTGACCGCCGCACCGCCCGCCTCAAAATTCGCGACCATCTGCGCCGTGACCTCGGCCGGAAAGGCCGACACCCCCTGCGCCACCACCCCGTGATTGCCCGCAAAGACAACCACCTGCGGGGCGCTCACCCGCGCCCGCGCCGCGCCGCGCCAGCCGCAATACCAGCGCGCGATTTCCTCCAACCGGCCAAGCGCACCCGGCGGCTTGGTCAGTTGCGCATCGCGCGCGCGCGCCGCCTCTGCGGCACCCGCATCGGGCGCGGGCAGATCGCGCAACAGCGCGGCCAGATCGGCAAGGGTGGAAAAACCGGCGGTCATGGCGTGCCTCGTTGCATAGGGACCTGCCCTTGATGTATCGCGACAGGGTCCTTGACCACAGCCCCAAAAGGCCCCCGCATGGCAGAAAGCGACACCGCCCTGATGCGCACAGGCGATCTGGCCCTCGCGCTCTCGCTGCTCAGCCGCCTGCCCGTGCGCTGCACCTCTTTCGCGCGCGGCGCACGCGCGGCCTGGGCCTATCCGCTGGCCGGGCTGGTGGTGGGCGGGCTGGCGGCATTGGGCGGACTGGTCGCACTCTGGTTCGGCTTGCCTGCCCCGCTGGCGGCGCTCATCGCGCTGACCCTCGGGACCGTCACCACCGGCGCAATGCACGAGGACGGACTGGCCGACAGCGCCGATGGCCTCTGGGGCGGCTGGACGCGGGCGCGGCGGCTGGAGATCATGCGCGACAGCCATATCGGCAGCTACGGCGTGATCGCGCTCTGCCTGTCGCTGGCGGCGCGGGGCGGGGCGCTCTGGCTGCTCTTCGCGCAGTCGGCGTCGGCAGGCGTCACGGGCGTTCTGGTCGCCGCCACCCTGTCGCGGGCCGCCATGGTCGGGGTGATGCATGCCCTGCCCCATGCCCGCAGCGACGGGCTGTCGCACAGCCAGGGGCAGGCCCCCATGAGCTCGGTCGCGCTCGGCCTCGGCCTGGCCTTCGGTGTCGCGCTGCTGCTGGCCGGCGGCGCCGGGGTCTGGGCGGCGCTCTGGGCCGGGATCGTCGCCGCCGCAGTCGCAGCCCTGGCACGCGCCAGGATCGGCGGACAGACCGGCGACATCCTTGGGGCCACACAACAGCTGGCGGAAATCGCGATACTGTTCAGCCTGCTGGCGTGATGTGTGCCGCCTCTGGCGGGACGTCGCCCGATGCTGCGAGTGCAGGTCAATACCGAAGCTCGGGATCAACCTTCGGAACAGGCCACCGCGCACCGCCCTGTCGGCCAAGATCAGCAAGATCAGCAAGAGGTCCGTAAAAGCCCCCCCGCTCAGAACCGGTCCAGCAACCGTTCCAGGTAATCGAGCTCCACGTCGGGCCGCTCACCCTCGCCCGAGCGCCGCCGAATCTCGTCGAGCAGATCGCGGGCGCGGCGGTAGACATCCTCGCCCTGCAAGAGATCGTCCTGGGTGCCCGCGCGTCGTCCCTGACCCGCCTCGCGGCCCAAGGGATCGGCCTGCGCCCGTCCCGGCGCGCCGTCCTGATCGCCCTGCCCGCCCGGGTTCTGCTGTTCCGCCATCGCCTCGCCCATGTTGCGCATGCCCTCGCGCAGCGCCTCCATGGCGTCGGCCTGCTCGTCAATCGCCCCGGCCAGATCGTCGTTGCGCAGCGCCTCCTCGGCGCCTTGCATAGAGCGTTCGGCCCGTTCCAGCGCCTCGCGTGCGGCCTCTCCGGCCTCGCCGCCCAACCCCGGCAGGCCCTGCCGCTGCCGCTCCAGCTCACGGCGCAGCGCCTCTTGCCGGTCCGCCAGTTCGCCTTCGGCCCCTTGCTGCCCGCCCTGGCCCTCGTCGGCGCGCTCCTGACCTTCACCACCCTGACCCTGCTGCTGGCCACCCTGACCGTCCTGCCCGGGCATGTTCTCATGGCTCTGGCCGCGCCCCTCTCCGCCGCTCCGGCCCTCATTGCCCTGCGACTGCCCGGATTGCGCGCCGGGATTGAATTGTTCCTGCAGATCGCGGAACGCTTGATCCGACAGGCCCTGCTGCTCGCGCAGCGTCTCTGCCAGACCCTCCATCGCCTCTTGCCCCGGCGACTGGCCCTGCTGGCCCTGGCCTTGCGTGACCTGCATGTTCTCCATCATCTGCTGGAACTCGTCCAGCGCCTGCTGCGCCTCGGCAAAGCGGCCCTGTTCCATCAGTTCCTGAATGCGGTCCATCATGTCCTGCAGATCCTGGCTGTTCATCTGCATCATGTTCTCGGTGCTCTGCTGATCGCCGCTGTTCTCGGGGTCCTCGCGCTGCGCCTGCTGCATCTTCTGGCGCAGGTAATCCTGCGTGGCGTCGCGCAGTTCCTGCATCAGCCGGGCGATGTCCTCCTCGCTGGCCCCGTTCTTCATCGCCTCGCTGAGCCGCTCCTGCGCCGCGCGCATCCGCTCCAGCGCGTCGCCCACATCACCGTCTTCCAGCAAAACGCCCAGATCCCACAGCGCCTGCGCGATCTCGTCGCGCTCCTCCCCGCTCAGGCCGCCGTCGCTCTCGGTCTTGGCCTCAAGCTGCCGCAGGATCACCCGCAGCCGCAGATAGGCCTTCTCGGACCGGAAAAGCCCCTCTCGCGGCTTGTAAGACACCGCGCGCAGCACCTGCGCCACCCGTGCCGCATTGTCGCGCGACCACAAAAGATCGCGCCGCTGTTCAATCACCGCCGCCGCCATCGGGTTGAAAAACCGGCGCGCGGGCAGGTCCATCTCGACAGGCTCCGACAGCCCCTGCTGCGCGGCCGCATCCTCGACCCGCAGCCGCAGCGTCACCGGCAGATGCGCCCAGGGGTGCTCCGACAGGTTCTCGATCAACGTCTCGGTGAAGGCGCTGCGGTCGCCCGCCAACGGCATCGGCAGGTCGAGGCGGATGGGCTCACGCGGCTCCGGCGCGACGCGCAGACCGTAACGCCGGTCAACCCGCTCCATGTCGAGCTCAAAGACAGCCCCCCCGGCCACCACGCCGTAATCGTCGCGCGCCTCGAAGGGCTGGCTCATCTGCCCGTCAAAGGCGGTCTTGGCTTGTCCCTCCAGCACCCGCACAGCCGGGGCAGCATCGGCAATCGCCTCGACCTGCCAGGCGCGGCCACCGGGGCCGTCGATGCGCAACTCGCCGCCGTGCGTGACGGTGAATTCCTGTTCCGTCCCGGTCGCGGGCGGTGCGTCATCAGCCCGCCCAGATACCGTCTCACTCAGGCTGAGCGCGCCGACCTCGCCGTAAAACCGCAGGGTAATTTCGCTGCCCTCAGGCACCACGATCTCGCCTGACTGATCGGCCAAATATAGGCTCGGCAAGCCGGTATAGGCGGGCGGTTCGATCCAGCCCTCCCATGTCGGGCCAGAGGCCAGCGCCGTGCCGCGCCCGGCACCCGGCACCATCTCGGCCACCGACCCCGCACGCCAGACAGAGCCGAAAAGCAGCGCCACCACAAGGCCCAGAAGCGCCACGTAGCGCAGCCCGAACGGGTCCTGCCGCGACAGGCGCAGATCAGGCTCGACCGCCTTCGCCTGCGCCGCGCGGGCTGCCATCCGATCCTGATGCGCACGCCAGAGCGCCTGTGATCCGACGTCCTGCGCGCCTACAGCCTGCGTATCGGCCAATGCCGCCAAGGGTCGCCCCGGCAATGTCGCATCAAGCCGGGCGAGCGCCTCGGCCCGGGTCGGGAAGCGGAACCGCACCGCCCCGCGCGCGGCGAAGACCACCACCGCCAGACCGCCCAGCATCAGGCCGGTCCACACCGCCTCGACGCTCACCATGTCCTGCACGCCCAGCATGACCAGCGCCGCGGCACCCGCCAACAGGCTCCAGACCGGCCAGAAGGCCCGCACCAGCCGCTCGGCGATCAGCCCGGCCCAGGTCAGCACCAAGGGCCGCCGCAGCCGCGCCGTCACGTTGTTCAGGGGGTTTCGCGTGTCTGCCATGGGCCGCGCCTCTACTCGGCCCGACGCGCGCACCGCGTCAGAGCCATTCAGGGATGGTATCGCGATTTATCATTTCGTCAAAGGTCGGGCGTGGCCGGATCACGGCAAATTCACGCCCATTGACCAGAACCTCGGGGATCAGGGGGCGGGTATTGTACTCGCTCGACATCACCGCGCCATAGGCGCCAGCACTGCGGAACGCCACCAGATCGCCCTCGGCGAGCGGCGGCAGCATCCGCCCGCGCGCAAAGGTGTCGCCGGATTCGCAGACCGGGCCGACCACGTCATAGGCGCTCTGCTCGACACCGGGCGCCGGTTCCACCACCGGAATAATGTCGTGCCAGGCGTCATACATGGCCGGGCGAATGAGGTCGTTCATCGCCGCATCGAGGATCAGGAAATCGCGCCCCTCGCCCTCTTTCACATAGATCACCTCACTGACCAGAATTCCGGCATTCCCGGCCACCAGCCGCCCCGGCTCGATCTCGATCTCGCAGCCCAGATGGCCCAATGTTTCGCGAATCAGCGCGCCGTATTCGGTGGGCAGCGGCGGCGCCTCGTTCGAGCGGGTGTAGGGAATGCCCAAACCGCCCCCAAGGTCGAGACGGCGAATATCGTGTCCTTCGGCGCGCAACTGCTCTGTCAGATTCGCCACCTTCTGATAGGCTTGGCGAAACGGCTCCAACTCGGTCAGTTGGCTGCCGATATGCACGTCGATGCCGATCACGTCGAGCCCCGGCAGGGCGGCGGCCTCCGCATAAACCGCACTCGCACGCGAAATCGGAATGCCGAACTTGTTCTCGCTCTTGCCGGTGGCGATCTTGGCGTGGGTTTTCGCGTCCACGTCCGGATTGACCCGCACGGTGATGGGCGCGGTCACCCCGAGGCTCAACGCCACCTCGCTCAGCGCGCGCATCTCGGGCTCGCTCTCGACGTTGAACTGACGGATGCCGCCCTCAAGCGCCAGACGCATCTCGTCCCGGGTCTTGCCGACGCCGGAAAACACGATCCGCTCACCGGGTACGCCCGCCGCCCGGGCGCGCATGTATTCGCCGCCCGAGACCACGTCCATCCCCGCGCCAAGCCCCGCCAGCGTGCGCAGGATCGCCTGATTGCTCGCCGCCTTCATGGCATAGCAGACGAGGTGATCCATGCCCTCCAGCGCCTCGTCGAACAGCCGGAAATGCCGCGTCAGCGTCGCGGTGGAATAGCAGTAGAACGGCGTGCCCACCGCGCGAGAAATCTCCGCCAGCGGCACATCCTCGGCATGCAACACGCCATCACGATAGAGAAAATGATCCACGCGCGCTCCCGCCCCGTTTCATCGTTCCAAAAATACTCAAATCAGGCCCTTACACCTCACGCGACATCCGCAAGAAAAGGTAAAGCGGCAAGCCGCAGCTTACCCCGATGCAGAAGGTCGCCGGAATCGCGATCAGCCCGGCCCAGTGTCGGTGCCGCACCGCCTCGACCAGCACCCAGACGGTGAGCGCCACGGCAGCGATGGTCAGGTCCCAGACAAGGCCCGAACTCGCCGCGTTGGCATGCCACGCCTCGACCATGCCGCCAAGGTCAAAGCCGTTCTCGCCGAACCACGCGAGAAAGTAATACATCGGATGCACCGCCCCCCAAACGGCCAGTGCCGCGAACACCCATCTCACAGGCCCAGCCCCACACCAAGGTTGACGCCGCCCACGCGCACGCCGGTGCCGACGCTGGTATGTATGCCGCCGCTCCCGGCGCTCACCGTGGTGTTGACCGAGGGGCGCACCGGCTCGCCATCCACGCCGCAGCCCAGAAGGGCCATCATCCCGAGCCCCACAAGAATTGCTCTCATCATGCCAGACGCTCCTTCCACCGTGCCACCTGCGCGCGCACCTGTTCGGGGGCGGTGCCGCCATAGCTCGTCCTTGAGGCCACCGAATTATGCACACCGAGCACATCATAGACCGACGCGTCGATTTCGCCATGCACTTGCTGCATCTCGTCAAGGCTGAGGTCGGGCAGGTCGCAGGCCTTCGCCTCCGCGCGCGCCACCAGACTGCCGGTCACATGATGCGCGTCGCGAAACGGCATATCGAGCACCCGCACCAACCAATCCGCCAGATCCGTCGCGGTGGAAAAGCCCGACCCGGCGGCAGCCTCCAGATTGGCCTTCTGTGCCTGCATATCGCGCACCATCCCCTCCATCGCCGCCAGCGCCAGCATCAGGTTGTCGGCGGCATCAAAGACCTGTTCCTTGTCCTCCTGCATGTCCTTGGAATAGGCCAAGGGCAGCCCCTTCATCACCATCATCAACGCCACATTGGCCCCGAAGATCCGCCCCACCTTGGCGCGAATGAGCTCCGCCGCATCGGGGTTCTTCTTCTGCGGCATGATGCTCGACCCGGTCGAGAACCGGTCCGACAGGGCGACAAAGCGGAACTGCGCCGAGGACCAGATCACCAATTCCTCGGCGAACCGGCTCAGATGCATCGCGCAGATGCTCGCCGCGCCGAGAAACTCCAGCGCGAAATCCCGGTCGCTGACGGCATCGAGGGAATTGGCGCAGGGCGCGTCAAAGCCCAGCGCCTGCGCCGTCATCTCCCGATCAATCGGGAACGACGTCCCTGCCAGTGCCGCCGCGCCGAGCGGGCATTCGTTCATCCGCGCCCGCGCATCGCGCACCCGGCTCAGGTCACGCCCGAACATCTCGACATAGGCCATCATGTGATGGCCCCAGGTCACCGGCTGCGCGGTCTGCAGATGGGTGAACCCCGGCATCACCCAATCCGCCCCCGCCTCGGCCTGTGCCACCAGAGCACGCATCAGCGCCTCCAGCGCGCCATCCGCCGCATCCAGTTGATCGCGCACCCAGAGCCGGAAATCCGTCGCCACCTGATCGTTGCGGCTCCGGCCCGTATGCAGCCGCCCGGCAGGCGCGCCCACCAGCGCCTTCAACCGCGCCTCGACATTCATGTGAATATCCTCAAGCGCCGTGGAAAATTCAAAATCACCCCCCTCGATCTCTGACAAGACCGTGAGAAGCCCTTCCCTCATCGCCTCGGCATCCTTATCACTGACAATACCCGTGGCGGCCAGCATGGCGGCATGGGCACGCGACCCGGCGATATCCTGCGCCGCCATCCGCTTGTCGAATGAGATCGAGGCATTAATTGCCTCCATGATCGCATCCGGCCCGGCGGCAAAGCGGCCGCCCCACATCTGGTTCGAGGTCGTGTCAGTCATGTCTTTTGCCCTTCGGAGGGAATTATGAAAACCATTCGTCAGATCGTCCTTTATATGGCCTTCGCGCTCGGTGCAAACGCCGCCATGGCCGATACCGCAGCACTTGAGGCGCTGCGCGAGGGGGACATGAAGAAACTGATGTTCCATTCCGCGCCCAAGCCCGCGCCGCAGGTGGAATTCGAGCGTGAGGACGGCTCCACCGCCACGCTCGCCGAGTACCGCGGCAAGCATGTCGTGCTCAATTTCTGGGCCACATGGTGCGCGCCCTGCAGGAAAGAAATGCCGATGCTGTCGAACCTGCAAGCGCAGATGGGCGGCGAGGATTTCGCCGTCGTCACCATCGCCACCGGCCGCAACCCGCCCCCGGCGATGAAGGCGTTCTTTGACGAGATCGGCGTCGACAACCTGCCCCTCCACCGCGACCCCAAAAGCGCGCTCGCGCGTCAAATGGGCGTCTTCGGCCTGCCCATCACGGTGATCCTCGACCCGCAAGGAAACGAGATCGCCCGCCTGCAAGGCGACGCCCATTGGGACAGCGACAGCGCGATGGCGATTATCGGGGCGTTGATTGATGGGGGTGGGGGGAGTTGAGGGGTAGAGGTCTCTGACATAGGGTTTCATGGAACATGAAAATCCACACTGCCTGCCCTTTCGGAGCGAGTAATACAAAACCGGATCACAAATCGAAAAGCATTTTTAAAGTGGAAAAGTGCTTTTATTTCGGATCGTCATCGCCTTCTACAGGCTCTGTTTTTCTTTCATCACCTGACCCTAAAAGCCTTTTTTCGCAATAGCGGTACCAAAGGTCGTGCCATCTCTCCAAAGGCACAACTGCCCAAGGAAAATCCAGATACTTCCCTACCGAAATGGTGAACACGAGTGCAGCCGTTATAAGGAAGGCCAACAGCCCATTGGTCAGGTGTGGGCCTATGAGGCAAACAAAAAATACCGTCAGAATAAAGACATACATAAACCGCTCACGGTTAAATTTGAGCTTCAAATCCTGAAGTTCATCTTCAAGCGTGGCTGCTTTGTCATCAATCCGGTGCACTGGGGGAGAGGGTCTAAATGAGCTACTCCCCATCGGTTGGACAGGATCTGGCGTAAATTAAGCTACTCTTTGCACCTGCTGATCGGGTTGGGTTTTGTCTTTTCTCAGCCAATAGAGCACGGCGGGTGGT